>CAZGGT010000039.1:0-12645 GCA_964525335.1 uncultured Nitratifractor sp.
CTGATCCTCAATGTCGACGGAACCATCGGGATCCTGATGGTCGACATGTGGCGGGCCCTGGGATACAGCGAAGAGGAGATCGACGAATTCATCGCTTCCGGAACCCTCAACTCCTTCTTCATCCTGGGACGGACCATCGGCTTCATCGGCCACGTCCTCGACGAGAAGCGTCTGGCGATGCCCATGTACCGCCATCCGATGGACGACATTCTCTACGACGTCCAGAAGGCCGAAGAGATCTGAGCCCGCCACGGGGGACCCCGGTCTCCCGCTTCCGGAGGGAGGCTCCCTCCGTTTCTCCCCTTTTCCTACGCATCGAATCACGTTATAATCCCCACAAATTCTTTTTCATCGACCGTCCGTTCGGGAGCGGAGGTACGGAGGCTGCGGCAAGGGGGAGCGTTGGAGAGCATGATACTCTACGGAACACGGATCGACTGCGACTTCCTCCCTTCACCCGAACTCCCGGACGAAGGAGAGTACACCGGGATTCTGAAGCTTCGGGAAGCCCGGGAGGGAGAGTCGGAGGACGGATTCCGGGAGGCGATACCGCTCTACCGGACCCACGGCAGAGCGGTCTACCTCCGAAGCGATCTCCCCTTCGAAAACAATCTCCCGGGTCAGGGGTGGAGCTATGAAGTGGAGGGGGTCGTGCGCTTCCGGTGGCGTACCGGAGAGGGGGAGATTCTCTACCGCCTCCACGAGGGAATCGGCGCCGAGCTCCTGACGTTCTGGTTGACCCATCTCTTCCTTCCCCTCTATCTGACTCTGGAACGACGGGTGGAGTTTTTCCATGCGGGAGCGGTGGAGTCGGAGGGGAAAGCGCTGCTTTTTCTGGCTCCGTCGACCGGTGGCAAATCGACGCTGACCGATTACTTCCTGCGTCGGGGACATCCTCTGCTCACCGACGACAAAGCGGCGACCTTTTTCCGGGGAGAAGAGCCCCTCGTCGCAGGGGCGCATCCCTACCATCGCCCGTACCGCGCTTTTGAAACCCTGGGAGACAAGGCTTCCCGCTATTGGGACCGCTTCCTTCCCCTGGGAGGGCTCTATCTGCTGGAGCCTGCCGCTCCCGAGGCTGCCGTGGAGATCGGAGAGATCCGGGGATTCTCCCGATTCGACCGTCTGATGCCCCATTTTCTGTTCCAGCTCTCCTTCCTGCGGGAAGAGCAGTTCCGCCATCTGGGGACCCTCCTGCAAAAAACTCCGGTCTACCGCATCGCCGTACCGAGGGATCTGAAGCGGCTGGAGGAGGTTCGCAGCGCCATTCTGGAGACCTCTTCATGAGCGCATTTCGTGGCGGACCGGGGCGACGGATCCGGAAGTTTTTCGCCCTCGAAGAGGAAGAGCGTCGACTCTTCCTGGAAGCATGGTGGACCTTGGGAGTGATGAGAATCGCCCTTCTGACCCGGCCGTTCAAAAGGATTGTCCGTCCGCTGCTCCAGATTCCGCCGTCGGAAGTGGAAGGATCCACTCCGGAGCCCCATACGATCCTCCGGGCGGAGAAGATCGCACGAGCGGTCCGCAGAGCGGCGGCCCACACCCCCTGGGAGAGCGCCTGCCTGGTCCAGGCGTTGACGGTCTGGAAGATGTCGGAACGTCGGGGGATTCCGGGACGCTTCTACCTGGGCGTCGATCGCCGGGGAACGGAGGGGAAGATGCGGGCCCATGCCTGGGCACAGTGCGGAGAGCGGATTTTGACCGGGGCCTCGGGCAGAGAGGCGTTCACCCCCGTTTCGATGTTCCAGTGGGGAGACGTCCCGGAGCGCCGGGGCGACGGGGCCGGATAGAGGACGCGGGAAGCTCATGGGACATTCGTATCTCTACCGGGACCTTTCTCTGTATGATACGACGGAGTTGAGAGACGCCGTTCGCCCCGATCCCGGCACGGCGGCGGACGACGAATCGCTACTGCTCGATCTCTGCCGTCAACGGGGGAGCGCGGGGCTCTCACTGCTCGACGGCGATTTCGCCTTTGCGATCCGGGATACCGGGACCGGTCGGATTCTTGCGGCCCGGGACCCCTTCGGAATCCGCCCGCTCTACTATACGCGAATCGGGACGCGCGTTCGCTTCGCCGGATCCATCGGAGAGCTGCTCGCCCTGCCGGGTGTGGAAAAAACGCCCAATCACGCGGCGATCGCCCGCCTCCTCTCCACCCGGGCGATTCGATATGAAGAGACGCTCTTCGAAGGGATTTTCCGGGTTCCTCCCGGTCATGCTTTGGAGATCGATGCCCGGGAGTCCCGTCTGCACCGATACTGGACCCCGGAAAAGATTCCTCCCGCCGTGGGGATCAGCTGGCCGGAAGCCTCCGAAATCTTTCTTCGGCTTCTGGAACGGGCGATCCGCATCCGGATGGGCTCGGAGGAGGAGACGGCCTTCGAGGTGAGCGGCGGACTGGACTCCTCCTCCCTCGTTGCGCTGAGCCGGACACGGATGGCGGAGCGCCCTCTCCATGCCTATTCCATGGTTTTTCCGGGGATGGAGTGTGACGAGAGCCGCTATCTCGGGGCGTTGGAAACCCGCTACGGTTCTTTCGTACGCCGATGCGACGCGGCGGGAATCGATTATCGCCGGCGCTATGGGCCGGAGTATACCCTTCGGCTCAATCCCTGGTGGCCCGTGACGACCACCTTTTCCATGTATGCGCCGATGGCCGAACGGATGCGGGAAGAGGGGAGACGGATCGTTCTCACCGGCCAGGGGGGAGATCATCTGCTGTGGGGGAGCTGTCATACGCTGGCCGATCTGCTCCGTCGGGGGGCGTACCGGGCGGCATGGGACGAACTCCTCACGCTTCCCCGTGCGATGGTCGCCCTGAAAAAGAGTTGCTTCCTTCCCCGGCGCCGGATCGCTCCGCTGAAGGTGCTTGCGGGAAGATCCTCCCGGCGGCAGGAGGAGGCGCCGCGGCTCTTCCCTCTGGAGGGGGAAGTCTCTCCGGCGACTCGGGCGCTGCTTGCCACGCTGATTTCTCCCGCGGAATCGATGCTGCGAGACGGCAATCTGTTCCATCCCTTCGAAGAGGAGTACGGTCTGCGGTACCGCCATCCATTTTTCGATCGGCGTCTGGCGGAATTCGTTGTTTCGCTTCCTCCAGAATTTCTCCATTCGAAAGGCTGGAGCAAAGCGCTTCTGCGATATTCCATGGAGGGAATGCTGCCCGGGGAGATCCTCTCCCGCCGGGACAAAGCGGAGTTCGGAGCGGTCCTCTCCCGGAGGCTCGGCGCGATGGAGTGGGAGTCACTGTTGAAGGATTCGAGGCTTCTCGCGCGGGGGATGGCGGATCCCGTCGCCCTGGAACGCGCGGTCAACGCCTACCGGACGGGTCGTGGCGACTGGGGAACGCTGTGGAACCTTGTGCAGGTGGAGCTCTGGTACCGTCGTACCTTCGAAGAGTGTCGATGGTGATATAATGTATCGATTCAAAAGGAGGGCGGCATGAAAATGCGAAAAAAACCCTACACTCCGCCGGTGATCGAAGGGATCGGGACCATGGTCGAAGATACCCGGGGCGCTTCCGGTCCCAACAGCGACGGAGGGGGATGGCAGCAGGGCGGAGGAAACGGAACGACCACGAGCCGCAGTCCCGGGACCTCCCGGGGGGGCCGAAGCACCTTCGACCGCAGCGCGTTCGACCGGGAGATCTTCAAATAGCGGGGAGGGAAACGATGGACGGGGAGCTCCTGGAAGAATACCGGGGGTGGGAGGGGCTCCTGCAAACGGAGGAAGCGGGGAGGCCGTTCCTGCTCCTCTTCGATCTGGGAGGAAGAGGGCGCCGTGATCTTCGCCGGGTGGTTCACTACTGCCTGGAACGTCGGGAATGCGAGGGGATGGTGTTTCTGGTCGATCCCGACCTCCTCCTGCTCGATCGGCTCTTTTTTCTCCGGGAGCTTCTGCTCTCTCTGCACCGGGCGGGCAAACGCATGGGAATCTGGGGGGTGCCGGAGTGCGTACTGATCGACATCCTCACCCCCGCGCTGTTTAGCGAACTGCGTTCCGGCTTTCTGGAGGAGACGGGGCCGGGACGCTGCCGCTTCGATCCGGGGATCTTCGCCCGGACGGCCCTGCGGATGGAGTGTCGCCCCTGCATCGCCCGGGAACGCTGTGGAGGGTTGGGGAGAAAGCCGGAAAACCTTCTCCCGAGGGAGTACCGCAGCGCCCATGACTTCCGCCGCAGGGGGAGGGAGAGGCTGTTCCGCAGTGAGGATCCGGAACTCCGGGAACGCTACCGGCGCTTCGCCGACTATGTGGACCGTTCCGATCTGCGCTATGCCGACCGTTATCTCTATTTCGTCAAAACCCTCGACTACGGCTCTCCCTATGTCCAGACCGACCGTTTCGTCTATCACTGCGACTATCTGCCCCGTCGGGACTATCCGGAGGAGGCGACGTTTCTGGCATCCCAGACGCTCCGCAGCGACCGGATCGAAGATCTGCGACTTCTCGGGAGTTCGGGAGCCTTGGCCCGATTCGCCTACAGTCGGGGCCGAGGAAAAAAGGGGGAGCGGGAGAGCTTCTACTTCGCCCCGCCGGATCCTTCGGATCATACGCTTCTCTCCCACTTCGGGGTTCCCCGATCGTATGGGGAGCGCGAACGTCTGATCGGCGTGGGAATCGACTACTACGACGGAAGACTCGAAAGCTACAAGATCTACACCGAGCTGCGGGGCGAAGAGCTTTGGCGGCGTTTCCCCGCGTATCTGGAGCGGATCGGGATCGATCCTCTGGAGTTGCGTCAGCGCCGTCACTACCATGTCTTGCGTCTGGATCCCGGGGGGAGTGTCCGTTCCGAACGGATCGACTGGATCTACGATCCGAGGGATCGTGCCCGTTATCGGAGCTATCTGGGACGCTTTCCCCTCGGGGAGCTCAGCGGGGGAACGATCCGCATCATGGCCTTGGCGTTCGATTTTTTCGACGGCGATCTCCAAAAGGTCACACTCTATTACCGCAACGTCTACCGGTAGCTTCCGATGTACCTCTGCTCGATCGATCACGATTTTCCTTTGGAGCTTCCGGCGACGGAAGGAGCGGCGCGTGTCCGACTCCGGTTTCGTCGGGGATCCTTTCGGCTTCCGGCTCTTCTGACGAAGCGCTGGATTCTTCCCTCCCGCGCCCGTGCGACTCCCCGGACGGAGCTGGAGTATCGCCGCCGCCTCTGGGAACGCGGAGGTTTCTACCGATTTACGGTCGAGGAAGTGGGGGAGTTTTCCTGGAGATCCGGCAGCGGAGAGATCCGGTACCGGCTCGCCACCCGGAACCCCGCACGGCTCCGGTACGGGCTGCTTCATCTTGTTCTCCCCGGTTATCTCCAACTGGAGGGGATCTATGAAGTGCTGCATGCGGGTGCCGTGGTGATCGGTGGCAGAGCCGCGGTCTTTCTCGCCCCCTCCCACGGCGGCAAATCGACCCTGGTCGACTATTGTCTCCGTCGGGGAGATCCGCTTTTGGCCGACGATCGGCTTCCGCTGATCCGGGAGGAGGGGGAGTGGCGGGCGGCGCCTTCCCATCCCTGGGTCCGCATGGGGCGACGGGAGGGGGATCTGGGCATTCGGAGAGTTCCGTTCATGTCGGAGACGGTGCCTCTGGGGGCGATGTTCCGTCTCGATCCGGTGGAAAAAGGAGAGGCGATCCGCCTCGAAGCTCTGGAGGGAAGGGAGCGGTTCCGCTCGCTCCATGCCGCCCGCCTGTTCCCTTTCGCTTCTTTTCCCGAGGGAGACGATGAGGTTCCGCACCGGTTTTTCCGGATCGGGAGCCTGCCTCTCCATCGCCTCACCGTCCCCCGGGACCTTTCCCGGCTTCCCGAGCTCTACCGCACCCTGCGGGAATATCTGGAAGGGATGGACTTGTAAACCTTCTTGCAGTAAAATTATTACTATGTAAAAAGGGAAGAGGCCGGAACGGTCGGGAATGAGAGAGAAAAGAGGTTGAAAATGAAATCATTTCCCCGTGAAATGCGAGCGGAGGATGAGCTCGACCTGAGAGAGCTCGTCGCCATCCTCGCGCGCTACCGGCGTTCCATTCTCTTCGTCACGCTGCTCTTCGTACTGGGAGCCGGGATCCGTGCCTATCTGGCTCCCTCGGTCTACCAGGCCCACAGCCTGCTCAAGATCGCTCCCCAGGTCCAAAACTACGGGGGTGTCGTCAATGAGATGCTCTATCCCGAGCTCGATACGGCCGCCAACGAACTGGCGGTCTTCGGCAGCCGGACCCTCGCCGACAGAGTTCTTCGGCATCTCAACCTCGGTACCCGGTACTATCTCGAAAAGGGATTCCGGAAAATCGAACTTTACAAGCGTTCGCCATTTCTGCTTCGGGTCCATCAGCTCGATCCTGCGATGCGGGGCGTGGAGTTCGTCGTCACGCCGCTGGATGGGGAGCGCTTTCGCCTTTCGGTCGAATCCTCGCCCCTGAAGCGTCTCAGGCACAGGATCGGGGAGCTCTTTTCCGGTCCCGACGGCGGGGAACGTCCCTACGAATATCGGGGAATCCATCGCTTCGGAGAGCGGATCGAGACCCCCCGGTTCTCTCTGACCCTGCAGAAGCTTCGTCCGATGCGGGGGGGGCGCTACCTCGTGACCGTCGTCCCCAACCGGGCCATGGCGCCGTTCATCCAGGGGGGCATTCATGCCCGGACCACCACCAAGACCGGCAACATCGTCTCCCTTACCTTCGACGATACGGTTCCGGAACGGGCCCGGGAGATCCTCGACGGGGTGGTCCGGGCCTACATCGAGAGCAATATCGACTACAAAACCCACAGCGCCCAGCGTCAGCTCGGATTCATCGACCGGCAGATCCGGGAGATCGACCGGAAGCTCAAAGAGTCCGCCCGCCGTCTCCAGGAGTACAAAGCCTCCCATACCGTCGTCGATCTGGGGGAAAAGGCGAATCTGACCGCAGGCAAGATGAGTCAATACCAGAGCAAACTCTACGAGATCGATATGCAGATCAAGGCATTGGAGAGTATGGTACGTCGATTGGGCGAAGGGCGGAATCCTGCGGACCTGACACTCGAGTATTCCCAGGGGGTCGGCACCGTCACCGCGTCGTTGATGCAGGAGCTTCAGCAGAAACTGACCGAGGAATCCGCCCTGAAGGTGGCCTATACGGGAAAGCACCCTCGGTTGCGGGCGATGCAGGGGCAGATCCTCTCCCTCCGGCGTTCGCTTCGGGAGGCTCTTCGCAACGACCTGAAAGCGCTGAAAGAGCGAAAGAACGGGCTTCGGGCGATTGTCGCCCGGGAGCGTCAGGCGATGCAGCAGCTTCCCAGGGAGGAGCAGGAACTGGGCGAACTCACCCGGAGCTTCATGGTCAATCAGAAGATCTACTCGTTTCTACTGGAGAAGCGGGCCGAAACCCAGATCGAAAAATCCTCCGTCGTTCCCCGGACCCGGGTATTGGATCCCGCGACCGTAGGAGGAGCTCCCGTCCGACCCCGGCGGATGCTTATCGTTCTGGTGGGACTGATTCTCGGATTGGTGATCGGAGTGGCTCAGGCCTTTGTCCGCGCCTACTTCGACAACCGGGTCAAAACGGCGGAAGATATCAAAAAGCTGACGGAGATCCCTTTTTACGGGATGCTCCCTCTGATCCGTTCGAAACGTTTCGTCGTCCACTATCTCGAGGCGGTCCGGGGCATCTGGGTCAACCTCTCCTTCATGAAGGGCCGTGACGCTTCGATGGTCGTGGCGGTCAGTTCCATGATTCCCGGCGAGGGGAAGACCCTGACGGTGGCGAGTCTGAGCCGAATGATCGCCCGGGAAGGAGGGGCCTCGGTCATCGTTCTGGATCTCGATATGCGCCGGGCCCGGCTCCACGAACAGTTTGGGCTGGACAACCGGATCGGTATGAGCACCCTTCTCGCCCAGCGTTGTACCCTGGAGGAAGCGATTCAGCCGACCGGAATCGAGGGGCTCGACGTGATTCCCAGCGGTCCCCGGAGCTCCAGTCCCACCGGTCTGATTCTCTCGGTGGCGCTGGAGTCGCTGCTGCAACGGCTCTCCCAACGGTACGACTACGTCTTTCTCGACACGCCTCCCTACGGCCTCGTCTCCGATACCATCAAGATCATGCACCTGGCCGATCTGACCCTCTTCGTTCTCCGGGCCAACCTCTCCAAACGGGAATATCTCCGGGAGCTCAACGCCCTGGAACGTCGGGAGGAGATGAACCTCGGAATCGTGCTCAACGGCGTGGACATCGCCAAGGAGTACGGCTACAGCGAAAAGCTGGAATATCTGGACCGGTACCTGCTCCAACGCCACGGCAAAGAGCGATTCTGGCGGCTGTAGGATCGCAATGCGTGAGTGGAGACGGAAGGAGCGGGGGATGACGGAGATGGTTCTCTACGGGATGCGGATCGACGCCGATTTCGTCGTACCCTGTCGTCTGCCTGCAACGGGAGAGTTCCGGGGACGGCTGTCGTTGCGGGAGGGGATTCCTCCGGACGAGGAGGCGCGGCTTCGCCTCGGAATGTGTATCTATACCGCGTACCACGGGCGGCGGGTCTTCTTTTACGCTTCCCGGCCGCTCGCCGAGGGGATTCGGGAGGGGGATCTCCTGGGCTACGAGGCGGAGGGGGTGGGGCGCTTCCTCTGGCGCCATGGTTCCGAGACGGTCCGGTACCGCCGCTTGGAGGAGGGAAGTGCGGAGCGTTTCGCTTTCTGGATCATCCACCCCTTCGTCCCCTTCTGGATGACGCTGGAGGGGCGCTCGGTGCTGCTGCACTGCGGGGCGGTGGAGATCGGCGGCGGAGCGGTGCTTTTCGTGTCCGACTACAATGGGGGCAAATCGACCCTCGTCGAGGCGTTGCTGCGCCGGGGTCACGCTCTGGTCGCCGACGATCTGCTGCCCATTGTCGAAGAGGGAGAGAGCTGCGGTTGCCTTCCTTCCCATCCGTACCGTTGGTCCTCCCGGGAGCGGGAGAGTCTGGGAACGTACCACCCCCGGCTGACCCGGGGGTGGCTTCCGATCCGGGCCCTCTATTTTCTGGAGCGGGGAAGCCCGGAGGAGGGGGTGGCGATCGAACCGGTCCGGGGGATCGAACGCTTCGTGGGCCTCAAGAACCACGGCATCGTCTATACCTTTCCCGGCCGCCTCCTGGAACACAACCGCCGCATCGAAGCGCTGGCCAACCGTCTGCCGCTCTACCGACTCCGCCGCCCCTGGGGGATGGAGTGGATGGAAGAGACCTGCGGAAGACTGATGCGACACATGAAGGAGAAGGGATGAGTACGATCTACGGAATTTTCTACCGGGACGGAAGCCCGGTCGGCCGGGAAGAGGCCGAAGGGATGCACCGGACCTTCAGCTGGTGGGAGCCCGACGAAGCCCGTTACCTGCTGCGGGAAAACCTCTTCCTCGGCCAGGCGACCCTCCGGATCACCCCCGAGTCCCGCTACGAGCATCTCCCTCTGGAGCGCGACGGCTATCTCATCGCCGCCGACGCCCGCATCGACAACCGCGAAGCCCTCGCCCCACTCCTCGACCTCCCCCGCCGGCCCCTCGCCGAGATCGGTGACAGCGAATTCATCCTCGCCGCCTACCGGAAGTGGGGAAGGGAGTGTGCCGACCGGCTCCTGGGGGATTTCGCCTTCGTCATCTGGGATCCCCGGAATCGGGAGCTCTTCTGCGCCCGGGACTATATCGGCGTCCGGCCCTTCTACTACTACCTCGACGAAAAGGTTTTCATCTTCGGGAGCGAACTCAAGTCGCTGATCCGCCACCCGAGGGTTCCGACGGAGATCCGGGAAGCCTCCGTAGCGAACTATGCGGTCAATCTCCATTTCACCGACACACGGCACACCTTTTTCCGTCGGGTCTACAAACTGGAGGGGGGATGCACCCTCACGCTATCCGCCGACAAGACGGAATCGCACCGCTACTGGCATCCCCGGAACATCCGAC
This sequence comes from uncultured Nitratifractor sp., assembly GCA_964525335.1. Classification (GTDB taxonomy): domain Bacteria; phylum Campylobacterota; class Campylobacteria; order Campylobacterales; family Sulfurovaceae; genus Nitratifractor. The sequence continues at coordinate 9,913 of CAZGGT010000039.1, forward strand.
GCAAACGATCCGGCGATTTCGAGTTTTACAAAGAGCGCTTGAGGAGCCTGCTGGAAGAGGCCGTCAAAGCACGCCTGCGGACCGAAGCCCCCGTCGCCTCCCATCTGAGCGGAGGCCTTGACTCTTCCCCGATCACCGTCCTCGCCGCCCGGGAGATGAAGCGCCGGGATCCCGCCTACCGGATGCCCGTCTATGCCTGGATCTCAGCCCCCACTCCGGAGGACGATCCCTTTCACAACGAATGGTACTATCCCCGGCTGGTCGCCGAGAGGGAGGGGCTCGATCTGCACTTTACCGAGATCGACTTTCCGGAGATCCTCCGGTGGCTCGAAGAGAGCGATATCCCCTCGGAGACCGGATATGCGCTTTACTACGAAAGCAAGATCCGCAGAGACCTGAAACGTCGCGGCGTCCGGGTCATGATCTCGGGATGGGGAGGAGACGAATTCATCAGCAACCACGGATACGCGGTACGATGCGAACTCTTCTATCGGGGGAAATGGGGGGCGCTGATCCGGAAGACCCGGGAGCGTCTTCGGCATCTCGCTCCGGAATCCCCCGGGAAAACCCTGCTGAAGATTCTCTACCATCATCTTTTCGTCCCCTCCATGCCCAGGGCGGCCTACTGCCACCTTCCGCGGATACGCTGTCACGACCCCGACACGACCCCTTTCCATCCCCGGTTTGCGGCCCTGGTCGAAAAGGAATCCGCCAGGCGGCAACACGTCTTTTGCAGATATTATTCCTGTTTTCTGTCGGACGATATGCTTCGCGCATGGAAAAACGGCCACATCCAGAGCCGCTTGAACTACTGGTCCCAGGAGGCGATCCCCGCGGGGATCGAATATCACTACCCCCTCCTGGACAGAAGGCTCGTGGAGCTGGCCCTCGAAATCCCGGCGGAGCACTACCTCGGAGCGGGGGAAGACCGGTTCCTCTATCGCCGGGCGATCGGCGACCTTCTCCCCCCGGAAATCCTGTCCGGTGTTCACAAAGAGGAAAAAAAACGGTGGGAAAATGCGGAAGGGCTTCTGAAGCGACTGATCTCAGAGATAGAGGGGGATCGAACGGTGATCAACGAAGTCATGGGGAAATATATCCGGCGACCATTTGCCGGAGAGAAGGAAGAGGAACGAAGAAGGTATTTTACGATTCTAAGCTCCCATCTTCAACGATACTTCTAGGGAAACAGATCGTCACGATCAATCCCATACCTCACGGATGATGGAAAGAACTGTCGTGACGGCCGATCAGCCGTTATTAGATGCACCACCATGAACGAATTCACTATTTCCGGATCCCCCCAGGGTTGCTGTGAGGGAGAGTTCGCTCATCACCGGGGCCGACCACTCCTTTTTCGTTCCCATGCTTCGATGGCAGGACTCTTTATGCTGTTGCTCCATCCTTTTTCCTTTTTTGAAAGTATTCAAGCGATCATCCTCCACAGCTTTGGGCGGCATCCAGATTGTCTTCCGTCGTTTCGAGGGCATGATCCAGATTTTTCTCGAGGCATCCCTTCACCTCCTCCTTCTTCTGCTCCAGGCTCTCCTGCTGAGCTCTGAAACGGGACGCCATCCCGGCCTTGGACGATTTGAAGAATTTCATACCCATCTCGCAGGGATTCTGCTTCACTTCGCTGATATGCATCCGCATGAAGGCCCGGGTCTTGACTCCTTCGTCGGCCCAGAGGGTCTCGACCCGCTCGAAGCACTGGGCGGGCCATTTCTCGGTGGTATCGGGAAGCCCCTCTTCGTTCAGAGCGGGACACCCCTCTTTCGTTTCGTCGTAGATATAGGGGCCGTCGAAGACGATTTTGTACTTCTTGGCGGGGCCGAAGCGGAAGGGCCGCACACTGAAGGTATCTTCCTTGTAGGTATCGGCCAGTTGGACGGCATCGGCGCAGGCTTCCGCGTCGCTTTTGCCGTCCCCGACGAAGGTGACGTCCAGGCCGCTCACCGGCCAGCGGGAGCTGATCTCGTCATGGATCGTCTGGCTGTAGGCCAGGTCGTTGATCGTCTCGCCGGCAGCTACGGAGGAGCGGGGGCAGACGATTCCAATAGGTGTGTATTGAAAGTTGAGTGTTTCCCAGTAGGAAAGGGTCGTTGTGTAGTTCTTTTTGAAGACTTCATTGTGCTTCTTGTCGTAGAGAGCGACGTTCCAGCTCACCTTGGCGGAATAGCTGCCGAAGAAAGAGTTTCGGTTGTTGTTGACTTCGACGAACGTGATGGGGTAGAAAGAAGCGTTGTCATCCACCTTGATCTTGTTGCCGTCACCCATGCCGAAGCCTCCGGTACCGATTCCCGCGGCGCCGCCGAGATTGTCCCCGGGGCCGCCGGCACTGACAAAGGGATCCGCTTCGGGGTGTCCCCAGGTCCATGCGGGCCAGGCGCCGTTGGGATCGTCGGCGTAGCGCTTGCCGTCGTTTTCGGGATCGCCGTAATAGACGGGAGCGGAGAACGGTCCTTCCCGATACCAGAAGCCATCGTCGTAGGTATCATCCTGGCCGGGCGTGAAGTTGATGGAACTGATCTTATCGGTTCCTTCGACAAAACCCCCGAAACTTTTGTAATAGAAATCGAAATCGTCCTCATTGCAACCGCTGGCGGAGCCGAAGCTCAGCGCCATGGAGCCGCCACCCATCCAGCTGAATCCTTCCAGGCAGACGAATCCGCCTCCCTTGCCCGCTCCCCAATGGATACTGCCACCGTTGCCGTGAGCACCCCATCCGTGATG
>CAZGGT010000040.1:0-2449 GCA_964525335.1 uncultured Nitratifractor sp.
GTCGTCGCTCTTCTCCACAAGGATCGGTTCGTGGAAGCTCACCGTCCAGTGGCGGAAGTCCTCCGTCCGGCTGAAGACCGGGATGACCAGGGCGTCGAGTTTGCGGGCCAGGAGAGCGGCGGCGGGGGTGTGGCGGGCCGGGTGGCCGAAGAAATCGACGAGAATCCCGTCCTTTTCCGCCGTATTCTGATCCACGACCAGTCCCACGGGGACCCGTGCTTTGAGGGCGGCGATCATCGGTTTCATCGCCCGCTTTTTGGGGATGAGGCGGATGCCGAACTGTTCCCGGGTGGCGGTGAGGATCCGGTCGGCCCAGGGCCAGTCGAGGGGACGTCCCACGATGTGGATGGGGGTGAAGCGGGCGGCGATGGCCAGGGTGCCCAGCTCCCAGTTGCCGTAGTGGGCGGTCTGGAAGATGATGGGCCGGCCGCTCTTTAGGGCGCGTTCCAGGATCTCGGGCCGTTCGAAAGTGACCTTGGAGAGGATCGCTTCCCGGGAGGCTCCCTGGTTGAGGATCGTCTCCAGGGCGAGCACCATGAGGTTTTCATACGTGCGCAGGATGATGCGCCGTTTCTCTGTCTCGGGGAGGGTGTCGCCGAAGGCGAGGTCGAGGTTGACCCGGGCGATGTGGGTATGCCTGCGGTCCAAACGGTAGGCGAGACGGGAGAGGAGACGGAAGAGGGCCAGATGGACCGGACGGGGGATGAGGCGCAGGAGCCCCTGGAAGAGGCGGAACGGCAGGGGTGGTCGCGGGGCGGGGGAGGGCTGCCGGTTCATACTGACGTCATACCTTTTCGGGGTAATTGACCGATTGGTGAAAGATGTCAATGATCACTATCGTGTTCGTGCGAGGTTGAAATCTGTATACGATGGCATCAAGATCTTCCAGCGCACGTCGGGTGTAGAGTATATCAAGCATACTTCTTGACGAGCTCCTCGAAAACCTTTTCATGTGTTTTGTCGCTCATCCCCGAACGCAACGCTTCTTCGATGGGTTGTTCCCAGTGAGAGAGATCTTGATTCCATTCCTCGCTTTTTGACGTTTTATCGTCTATGGGGATGATGATGATCTCTACCTTTTGGCTCTCCATCAGATTGGGAACGTCGACTTCGATCTTCCCGTTTTTGACAACACCCCACTCTTTCACTGCTTCCATGAGATCTCTACCTTTCTATCTCTATTCTCTGAGATTATACCATTTCACCCACGGCCCGGAGGATCCGTTCCGGGGGGATGGAGGCGATGCTGCGGTCGCTTTTGTCGAAGCGGCAGGGATGGACGGGCTTGCCGGAGGTGATGGCGAGGTTGCGGTCGGTCTCAAACATCATGCTCCGGGGAGTGGAGCCGAAGAGGAGGATGGAGGGGCGGTTGAGGGCCCAGGCGAGGTGGCTGGGGCCGGTGTCTCCTCCCAGGAGCAGGTCGCAGCGGGCGACGGCGGCTTTGAGGGCGTTGAGGTCCAGGGGGGGCAGGAGGCGGGCGTGGGTGCGCCGGGCGATCTCCCCGGCCTCCCTCCGTTCGCTTTCGCTCCCGGCGACCAGGAGGACGTTGTGCTCCCTCAGCCCGTCGACGACCTCGGTCCAGCGCTCCGCCGGGTAGCTTTTGGAGGCGTTGCTGGCGTGGGTGACGACGAGGAGGTTTCTGCGCTCCGGATCGAAATGGGGGTCGAGGAGCGGGGCGGCCCTCTCCGCGTCGAAAAAGAGCACCGGCTCCTTGGCGGCCATCATTTCCGGAGTGATCTCCACGTCGAGGCTCCGCCCCAGGAGGGAGGCGAAACGCAGGGGGGCGACGCCGGCGCAGTCGACCCGGTAGCGGCGGCGGTAGAGGAGGGTGGCGAGGGGTTCCCGGGCGGAGGCGCGGTCGAGCCCCGCCACCTCCCGGCCCGCCAGCCGGGCGACGAGGGCCGATTTGATCAGCCCCTGGACGTCGACGACGAGGTCGAAGGGGCCGGCGGAGCGGATCCGTTCTCTCAGGGTGCGGAGTTTGGAGAGCGTGACGCCCCGTTTCAATCCGTGGAGGTCGAGGGGGACGAGGGTGTCGATATGGGGGTGGGGGTCGAGGATCCCGGCGAACTTCTCTTCGACGAACCAGGTGAGGTGGAGATCGGGGTAGGCGGCCTTGAGAAACTGGAGGGAGGCGGCGGTGTGGATCACATCCCCCAGGGCTGTCAGGCGGACCAGAGCGACCCGCTTCCCGTTCCGGCTCATCGATCCGCTCCCGACACCGACACCATCACCCTCACCAACGCAGGCGGCTTAAGCTTTTTTCAGAAATTCGGTCTTGAGGTAGATGGTCACGCCGTTGACCTTACCCTGGATGTGGGTGGGATCGTCGGGGACGAGGCGGATGTTGGAGACCTTGGTCCCCTGCTTGGCGGTGAAGCCGGCTCCCTTGACGGGAAGGTCCTTGATGATGGTGACGCTGTCTCCGTCGCTCAGGAGGTTGCCGTTG
>CAZGGT010000041.1:0-27632 GCA_964525335.1 uncultured Nitratifractor sp.
GGTCGCGATGAAGGCGTCGATCATGCTGGTCACGACGCCCATGCCGACGACCCGTTCGCCGAAGGCGAGGATCTGGGCGTTGTTGTGGGCGCGGGCCATGGTGGCGGTGTAGGCGTCGTGGCAGAGGGCGGCGCGGATGCCGGGGACCTTGTTGGCGGCCATGGAGATGCCGATGCCGGTCCCGCAGACCACGATTCCGAAGCTGCCGGGATCGGCTTTGACCGCTTCGGCACATTTGCGGCCGTAGTCGGGGTAGTCGACCCGGTCGGCGGTCTCGGGTCCCAGATCGACGGTTTCGATCCCTTTGTTCCGGAGATAGTCGATAATTTGGGCTTTGTAGTGGAAGCCTGCGTGGTCGGTGGCGATGTAGAATTTCATGGGGACTCCTTCGTGATGGATTGGGAGGATGGGATCATCCGGGGATGATCATCTTCAGGATCCAGCCCACGGGGGCGAAAAGGATCGAGGAGAGGGGGGTGAAGAGGATGGCGAAGAGGATCAACATTCCGTAGGGATAGATCTTTTCATAGGCATCCACAAACCCCTGCCAGCCCAGTCTGGCCGCCAGAAATCTCAACGCCTGGGACCCGTCCAGGGGCGGAATGGGCCAGAGGTTGAAGACCGCCAGGACGACGTTGAGCATGACGCTTTGGACCAGGAAGAGATAGAAAAAGGCCCCGAGCAAACTTTGGGGCGGATAGGCCAGGGGCAGGAAGGTCGCCAGGAGGATGGCGAGGATGAGGTTGTAGGTGATGCCCGCCAGGCTGACGGCGATGGCGGCGCCGTATCCGCCGTTGCGGATCACGATGCGCATGTCGATGGGGACCGGCTTGGCCCATCCGAAAAGAAAGGGGGCGTGGGTGGCGTAGAGGATCGCCGGGACGAGAATGGTCCCGACGGGATCGATATGTTTGAGGGGGTTGACGCTGAGGCGGCCCATCGATTTGGCCGTGGGGTCTCCGTAGCGCCAGGCGACCCATCCGTGCATGATTTCGTGACCGACCACCGCGACGACGAGAGCCAGGATCGAGGCGAGGATCTTGAGCAGTTCCAGTTCACCCATCAGTCATCCCTGGGCACTTCGAATTGGAAGGTGTCGACGTTGCGGCCGACCCGGTCCCATCGGACGGTGAAGCGATGACGGTTCCAGGCGGCTTCGCACGCTTTGGAGTCGAGAGGCAGTTCGCCGCAGACGGCGGAAAGGGCCTGATGGTCCCGGCCTCCGCCCCGGCCGTACATGACCCGCTCGTAGCTGCGGTATTCGATGCTGAAATAGATCACCCAGGGTTTGCCGATAATGAGGCTGTAGGGGACCGAACCCCAGAACCGGCTGTCTTCGGAGTTGTCCCGATTGTCGCCGATCATATAGTAGTGGTCGGGTTCGACCTTTTTGTAGAAGGCGTTGACGGGAGACCCCCCGAGCGAATAGACGGGAGCGTCGAGGCCGGGGACCATCACCGGCCGCACATCCACGGCGTTGGCCCGGTAGAGAAGCATATCGAAACTGTTGCCCGGATATTCGGGTCGGTACTGGATCCCGGGATATTTGTCCATGTAGGGATTGTCCACCCAGAGTTTGTCCAGGGCCGAAACGATCTTTGAGGCGGGGTAGTGTTTGCGGATGTAGTCGTCCCCTTCGTGGAAGTGGAGGAGGAGATGTTTGTTGTAGTAGAGGATCTCATCGCCCCCCACGGCGACGCAGCGTTTGACGAAGTGGGTTTTGCGGTCTTTGGGAACGTAGAAGATGACGATGTCCCCCCTCCGGGGGCGGGGGCCGTCGATGAGGTGACCGTCACCGCGGAAATCGGGCAGAAGCTTGAGACCGATCCAGGGGAGTTCGGGAATCGTTACCCCGTAGCTGAATTTTTTGGCGAAGAGAAAATCTCCGATGAGGAGGGTACGCTTCATGGAGCCGCTGGGAATCACGAACGACTGGGCGACGAAGAAAATGAGAAGCAGGACGATGATGATGGTCCCGGTCCAACTGCTGGAAAACCGGTAGAGCTTTCGGAACAAGGAGCTCATCGGGCGGCCCGGGCTTTGGCGGCTTGGAGGGTGTTGTCCAGGAGCATGGCGATGGTCATGGGGCCGACTCCACCGGGAACGGGGGTGATGTAGCTGCACTTGGGAGCCACGGAGTCGAACTCCACGTCACCGACCAGTCGGCCGTCTTCGAGGCGGTTGATGCCGATGTCGATGACGACGGCCCCCTCTTTGACCATTTCGGCCTTGATGAGGCCGGGGACGCCGACCCCCACGATGACGATGTCGGCGGCGGCGGTGTGGGCGGCCAGGTCTTTGGTGTAGATGTGGGTGACGGTGACGGTGGCGTTGGCGTTGAGGAGCAAGGCGGCCATGGGTTTCCCGACGATGTTGCTCGCGCCGACGACGCAGACATCTTTCCCCTCCAGCTCGATGCCGTAGGCTTCGAACATCTTCATGACCCCCAGGGGTGTGCAGGGGACGAAACCATGGAGGTTCGTCACCAGGCGGCCGACGTTGTAGGGGTGGAACCCGTCGACATCCTTGGCCGGGTCGATCACCTCCAGGATGCGGTTGGTGTCGATATGGGGCGGCAGGGGAAGCTGGACCAGGATTCCGTCGATGCGGGGATTGGCGTTCATCATTTCGATGGTGGCGACGATCTCTTCCTGGCTGATGGTGTCGGGCATCTCGTGGACGATGGAGTAGAAGCCCACCTCCTTGCACGCTTTGGCCTTCATGTTCACATAGGCGTGGCTGGCGGGATCGTCGCCCACCAGAATGACCGCCAGACCGGGGACGATCTCCCGCTCCCGGTTCAGGCGTTCCACCTCCTCTTTGACTTCCGCCCGGATGCTCCCGGCCAGAGCCTTCCCGTCGATCAGTTGCATGGGCCCTCGCTTGGGGCGGCCGTAGCCGCCGTGAAATTTTTGGGGTATTATATCGAAAAAGCTTAGTGGGGAACGCTGTATGAGAGTCGTTTGCATGGTCGCGGCCCTCCTTCTTTCCATAGGGGGACGGGCGGAGGATTACATCTCGGAATTCGAATACGGACAGATGCTCTACCAAAAGCCCCGGGGGGTCAGTTGCGTCCCCTGCCATGGAGATCACGGCGAAGGGGAACGCATCGCCCGATACCGTTCCGGAGGGAACGAACGGGTGTTGCGGGGGCCCGATATCCGCAGGGCGACCCTGGCCCAGATCAAAAAAGCGGTCAGCACGGGACCGGGGGTGATGCCCCGTTATTTTCTCACCGACGAGGAGATCAAAGCGCTCTATACCTACATCCGGGAAGCGGAGCGACGTTCCCTGGAAGAGCCGGAGGAGTGACGATGCGGCGGAGAGCGTGGCGATGGCTGTGGGGGCTCGGGCTCTCGGTGACTTTGTCCCTTGCCGGAGGGGTGGTGCCGCCACGGACGACCCAGCTTCTGCTGGTGCTGAGTCCCGGCTGGAAGAGCGATCACGGCCGTCTCTATCGGCTGGAACGTCGGGGAGACGGCTGGAAGCAGGTGGGGCGCAGTGTCGCGGTGAAGCTGGGGAAAAACGGATTGGGTTGGGGGCGGGGACTCCACGGATTCCGTCTCGGCGACGGGCCGGTGAAGCGCGAGGGGGACGGTCGCTCGCCCGCGGGGGTCTTTGCCTTGCCCTTTCTCTTCGGAGAGGGAGCGGATCGTTTCCGCTACCCCTACCGCCGTATGAACGACCGCTCCCGCTGTGTGGACGACCGGCGTTCCCGCCACTACAATCGGATCGTCGAAAAGGGGCGGGTCTTCGGGGATTGGCGCAGCGCCGAACGGATGAAATTTCCCAGCGGGCTTTACCGGTACGGGATCTTCGTCGCCCACAATCCGCGGAACATTCCCGGAGCGGGTTCCTGCATCTTTCTCCATATCAAAAAACCCGGCGGCAAGCCGACGGTGGGCTGTACCGCCATGTCCCGGGAGGAGCTGGTGGAGATCATGCGCTGGCTCGATCCCCGCAGGCATCCGTTGCTGATTCAGGCACCCCGGCAGGTCGTGGGACGACTGCTGCCCGCTAATCTTCAGTTAACCCAACTCCGTTAAGATTGGCTCAAAATTTCGAGAACATCTCATCAGAAAAGGATTTTTATGCTCAAAAAAACGTTGAATGTCGTAATGGCCGCTTCGCTCCTGCTGGGAGGGAGCGCGCTCATGGCCGGAGAGAAGGCTCCCGCTCCCGCCGCCAAAGCGCCCAAACTCAAGCCCCTGACTCCCGAAGCGGAACAAGCGGCCTACCGGCTCTTCGACGTGTTGAAGATGAAAGAGGGAATCGAGAACGCGTTGGACCAATCGCTCAAGCTTCAGATCCGCCGGCAGCCCGCCATGGCTCCCTACGAAGATATCTACAAGAAATTTTTCAGGAAATACACCCGGTGGAACGATATGAAGAAGGACCTGGCCAAACTCTACGCCCAGGCGTTTACCGTCAAGGAGATGAACGAACTCACCAAATTCTACTCCAGTGAAGTGGGACGCAAATCCCTCACCCTGATGCCCCGTCTGACCCAGCTCAGCATGTTGTTGGCCCAGCAGCGAATCGCCAAGCACGCCGCCGAACTGAAAAAAGCGGTCGCGGATCGGGCGAAAGAGCTCGAAAACGAAGCGAAAAAACCCCGAAAAAAATAGACCTTCTCCCGATCCCCGCAGCCGGAAGCGGGCAAAGGTGCCCGGGCGGGATCGGGATTACCCGATCCGGTACTCTCCGGGGGAAGAAGATTCCCCGTTTCCTTCCAACTCCCGCGGCTTCAGAACGAGAACGACCCTGCCTTTTCTCCCTCCCAATCCGCTCCAATGTTCCAGGTCGAACTCGAGACCGACGAGCGCCCCGGTGGGCAACCAGTCGAAGCGTTCGTCTCCGCTGAGGGCGACCGCCAGGTCGCTGATGCCCGGATTGTGGGCCACGACCAGCACCTCGTTCCAACGGTCGTCGAGGGTATGGAGGAATCGCAGCAGCGCCGATGCGTCGGCGTCGTAGAGTTCGGGCACGGATCGGAGGATCTCCCGCGGCGCCCGGAGCGCTTTGCGGATCCGTTTGGCGGTGCTGCGGGCCCGACGAGCGTCGCTGGAGAACATGCTGTCGACGGTGACTCCCCGTTGACGCAAAGCTTCGCCGATCCGTTTGGCCGCCCGTTTCCCCCGTCGGTTGAGGGGACGTTCACGGTCGGGAAGCGGCTCCCGCCAACTCGATTTGGCGTGGCGCATCAGATAGAGTTTTTTGCTCATGGAACCCCGTTTTTTCTCCGGATTTTTCCAAGTAGTATAATCAATTTTTCCCGTAAAAACTCTCACAGTCCCTTTTGGATAAAATAAAAGAGAAATTTCATTGCGAGGCGAGAAAACGATGCAGACATTTTTGGAAAAAGCGAAGCGAAGCAGTGCGGTGGTTGCGACACTCGACGGAGCCCGAAAACGACAGATCCTGGAGAGGATGGCGGAGGCGCTGGAGGAGCGTACGGAAGAGATCCTGGCGGCCAACGCCCTGGATATGGAGAGCGCGGAGCGGGAGAAGCTCGGCAGCGCCCTCCGGGACCGACTCTTTCTCGACGAGGGGCGGGTGGCGGCCATGGCCCGGTCGCTGCGGGAGATCGCGGCGCTGCGGGAGCCGGTGGGACGGGTCCTGGACGGATGGCGCAACGACGCGAACCTGCGAATCGAAAAAGTAAGCGTCCCCATCGGGGTCATCGGGGTCATCTACGAGTCCCGTCCCAACGTCACCGCCGACGTGGGAGCCCTTTGCTTCAAGAGCGGCAACGTGGCGATTCTCAAGGGCGGCAAGGAGGCCGAACACTCCAACCGGGCCATCGCCCGGATTCTCCAGGAGGTCCTGGAAGAGGAAGGATTGCCCCGGGAAATCATCTCTCTCCTTCCCGACAGCTCCCGGGAGGGGGTCGCCTGGCTGATCCGACAGGATCGCTATGTGGACCTCATCGTTCCCCGGGGCGGGGAGGCGCTGATCCGCTATGTCAGCGAGAACGCCACGGTCCCCGTGGTCAAGCACGACAAGGGGCTTTGCCATACCTACATCCATTCCGACGCCGATCCGGAGATGGCGATTCGCATCGCGGTCAACGCCAAGTGCGACCGTCCCGGGGTCTGCAACGCCATGGAGACCCTGCTGGTGGATCGGAAGATCGCGTTGGAACTGCTGCCGAAGCTTCACGACGCGTTCCGGGAGCAGGGTACCGAACTGAGGGCCGATGCCGAAAGCCGTGAGCTCATCGAGGCGGCGGAAGCGACGGAGGAGGATTGGAATACCGAATATCTGGCCAACATCCTCTCGGTCCGGATCGTCGACAACGTCGACGAGGCGATCGAACATATCCGCCGTTACGGTTCGGGACACTCCGAAGCGATCGTCACCGAAAACTATCGGGCGGCGGAGCGTTTTCTCGACGCGGTGGACGCCGCCTGTGTCTACGTCAACGCCTCCACCCGTTTCACCGACGGAGGCGCTTTCGGCTTCGGGGCCGAAGTGGGCATCTCCACCAACAAGCTCCATGCGCGGGGACCGATGGGGATCGACGAGCTGACCACCTACAAGTACAAAGTCTACGGGTCGGGCCAGATCCGGTGACGGGAGAGGAGTGGGAAGGGATGCCGGGAAAAGAGCTGGTGCTGAAGGTGGAGGGGCTGCGCTTCGCCTATCCGGGCAAGGAACCCCTCTACGAGGATTTTTCGTTGGAACTGTACCGGGGAGAGTGCCTCGGAATCGTCGGCCCCAGCGGCAGCGGCAAATCGACCCTCTTCGAATTGATCGCCGGCAACCTCCGTCCCGAAGCGGGACGCATCATGGCCCGGCCCTTCTCCTGGATCTTTCAGGATCCCTACAGCTCTTTTCACCCCTCCTACCCCATCGCGGAACAGATCCGGGAAGTGGCCGGAGCGGGGGTGGATGGGGAGACGCTGAAGGCCCTGGACCTGGCGCCGGAGATGCTGGAGCGCTTTCCCCACGAGTTGTCGGGGGGGCAGCTCCAGCGGTGCAGTATCTACCGGGCGCTGCGCATGGAGCCGGAACTGCTGCTCTGCGACGAGCCTACCAGCGCGCTGGACAACATCACCCAGCTGGAGACCATGAAGATCCTGGTGGGCCTGCTGGACCGGGTGGGCATTTTGCTGATCACCCACGATCCGGATCTCGCCCGCTGGGCCTGCGACCGGATTCTCGATCTCGGTGAGGGGGAGGCGAAACCTCCCCTGAGGAGCTGTGCATGAGACGAACGATAAGCTTCGCGTGTATCGCGCTGCTCCTGAGCGCGGCGGTGCCTTCCGCGCTGGCCGCAGAGTCCAACGCGGCGGAACGGAAGGGCGAAACGAACGAGGAAAAAAAGATCGAGACCGTTCCCATCGTCATCGAGGGATTGCACCGTCTCGATCCCGACGATGTCTACGCCGTGTTGGGCGTGGAAGTCCCCTCCTGGTTCGAGTTTTGGAACAAGGAGGAGCCGCGGATTCCCGTGAACCTCATCCCTTCCATCGGCGATACGTTGCGGGGCTATCTCGACAGCAAGGGGTACTACGACGCCACCTACACCATCACCCGAAACAAGAACGGCGTAAAGATCGTCATCGACGAAAAAAAGCCGGTGGTGGTCGACGAGATCAATGTCAGCAGCGACTTTCCCATCGAAGACTACATCACCTTCAAGAAGGGCGAGCCCTTCGAGACCGATACCTTCACGGCCATCAAGAGCCGGATCAAGTCGGCGCTGCTCAAGGAGGGGTACTGCAGCTACGATCTGGACACCAAGGCCTACGTCGACCTGGACAAGCGGAGCGTCGACCTGGTCTACCGCCTGAAGAAGGGAGGGCTCTGCCGCTTCGGCAACACCACCGTCGTCTCCAAACCCGACGACATCTCCGACGCGGTGATCCTCTCCCGGATGCGCTATCGCCCCGGGGATCTTTTCACCACCGAGCGGGTCAACGAGAGCTACGCGGCGCTGAACCAGCTGGGGATCTTCGGCCAGACCCTCATCAATACCGACATCAAATATTTCAACGAGGTTCGTCCCCAGGTCTCCGCCAAGTACAAGGAGAAGATGCACCGCTATACGATCTCGGCGGGATACGATACCGAGGTGGGGATGCGGGTGCGGGGGACCTACGACTGGTACAACTTCCTGGGAGGGGGCCGGAAGCTGGGGATGGTGGCCCAATACTCTTCGGAGGTACAGGAACTGAGCGCCAACTTCTTCCAACCGGCCTTGTTTCGGTTTGCCGACCGCTATTTCGATCTCTACGCCAAAGGGGGATATCACGCCGAGGCCTACGACTACTACGACGAACAGAAGCTCTATGCCGATCTCTGGATCGAGCACATCGACGGCTTCTGGGACTACGAGCTGGGGGGCGCCATCGAGCGGCTCAACATCGAGCAGACCGATACTCCTCCCCCCGAAGAGGCGGACAGCTTCTTCCCCGGATTTTTCAATCTCGCCTACCTGCACGGCAGCGTCGCCTACGATGGCCGGGACTCCAAACTCAACCCCCGAAACGGCTACTACCTCAAAGGCTACGGGGAGTTCGGCTACAGCATCGGGGAAGGGGACCTGGAAAACTCCCTCTATTACAAATGGGTGCTGGAAGCCCATCTGATCAAAAGTTTCGGGCAGCTCACCCTGGCGACCGTGGGGCATGCGGGGGTCCTCTACGACGAACGGCCCGGCTCGCTGCCCATGTCCAAATACTTCTACGCCGGCGGCTCCTACAGCAACCGCGCCTACGGAGAGCGGGACATCGGCGTCACCGTCAGCCCCACGGAAGACTGGGGAGGGGGAGGCCGAACCTGGCTCAACTTTACCGCCGAAGCCCAATACCCCATCTGGGGAGATCTCTACGGCGGTATCTTCTACGATGCGACGATGATCGCCATGGACGACTACGACTTCAGGGGAGAGGCGTGGATCCAGTCGGCAGGGGCCGGCCTGCGCTACATGACGCCGGTGGGTCCCATGAAACTCGATTTCGGAATGAACATTCACGATCCCGGTATCAATAGAATTTCCATCATGATAGGACAGTCGTTTTGAAAAAATTCCTGATCGCGTTCTCCCTCCTCGTCCTGCTGCTGCTCAGCACCCTCTATCTGGCGGTCAACTCCCCCTATCTCATCGACCGCATCGCCCGTACGTACGCCCCCGAGTACCATTTCAGCTATGCCCGGATCCTGGGCAATCCCCTCAAAGGGATCGTCATCGAGGGGCTCGACTACAAGGGACGGAACCTGGCCCGCAAGATCGCCATCCGTATCAACCCCTACGCCCTGCTGGAGAAGACCCTCAACGTCTCCAAGCTCCACCTCTACGATGTGAACGTGACGGTCCTGGAGGAGCTGATCAAAGATTTCAGCTCCCCGGAAGCTTCGAGCCCGGAACCGGAATCGAAGGAGGAGGGGAGTGTCGGCTTTCCCCTGGGGATCGCTCTCGACAATATCCGTCTCTCCCTCCTCCCCTTCCGCCGCTACGGGGTGAAGGTGGACAAAGAGGAGCTCTCCATCGACACGATCTACTACGATGCGGGTCGCTTCAACGTGGGCAATCTCCGGCAGGTGGCCGATACCTCCCTGGGAACCGTGGAGCTGGAAGGGACCTATCACCGGCGTTTTCTCGATGTGAAGATGCTGGCGGTCGAGGATCTGGACCTCAAGGGCCTGACGAAACTCCTGAAGAGACTGGGAGCCCTCGGCGGTGGGGAGAACAACGCCACGACAACCGTCTCCGCGACGCAAGGGGAGTCCAATGCCAGCGGGGAAACGGCGGGGGCGGACGGGGATATTTTCCTGCCCAAAAAGATCCACGCCGCCCGACTCTGGCTCACCCTCAAGCCCTACGATGTGGATCGGAAGCTGCATCTCGAATGGGCGCAATTGGAAGGGAAAGAGCTGTTGATCGACCTGGAGCGGCTCAAGGTCGTCGAGGGGAAGCTGACGGCAGACCTGGACAGCAATATGGTCAAGGCGCGACTGCGCCTCCGGGTGGAGAAGGAACGGGCGACCCTCGAAGAGGGGGTCGTCGACGGCGTGGATCTGCAGAAGATCCTCGCCTGGAGCGCTCCGTCGCAGCGGGGCAAAACTCCGGAAGGGGGGAAAACGCCCGCGACGACCGAAGCCAACGCCAGCGCTTCGCGGCCACTCGACAGCCTGCCCTTCGTACCCCCTTCCGTGGCGGTTTCCCAGCTGCGGGTGGAGCTTTTGCCGGGTCGTTTCGAGGGGGTCGACTATCGGAATACGGTGCTGAGGATCGGCGATCTCCGGCTCGATCTTCATGGGAAACGTCTGGAAGCGGGGCAGATCCTGGCCGATCTCGATACGCCGCTGATGGCGTTGCACCTGGATAGCGCCGTCGACTCCGGGCGGATCCATGTGCGCAGCCTACGGATCGACGATGTGAATCTGAGCCGCATCGAAGCACTGGCCCGGGAAAAGAAGGGTGCGACGAACCCTGCCGCGACCGAACCGAACGCGGCGCCCCGGACAAAGAGTCCGACGCAGAAGCGGGGCATCACGCTTCCGTTCCTCCCGGAACGGGTGGAGGTCGATCGGGCGCGGCTCCGGGTTGTTCCCTATCGGGTCGACTCCTTCGATCTGCGAGACGCCGAGGTCTCTCTGGAGAAGCTGCGGCTGGACCTGAGCCGGCTTCTCCTGCTCAAGGGAGGGCTTCGGGCCCGGGTCCGAAGCAACCTGGGCCGCCTCGATCTCCAGGGGAGAATCCGGGAGAACCGCCTGGTTCTCTCCCCCGAAGAGGGGAAAGGGCTGATCCTCTCCCGGCGACTTTTCGAGACCTTCGGAATTCCCCTGAGGGCGGAAGCCTTTTCGCCCATCACCATCGGGGGAACGATCGACGGGCAGGGGGCGAAGGTGGATCTGCGCTTTCATGCCCGGAAGATCCTGGCCGAGGACAACGCTTCGTTCAACGTCGATATCGACCGTTCTGTGACCCGGGCGCGTTTCGACTTCGTCAAGGGTACCCTGCAGGTGAACGAGGAGACGGACCTCTCTCTGCCCCAGGCCCCGAAGGTGCGTCTCCGGGCGGATCTGGAACGGTCGGGAAGCGGAGCGCTTCACTATCGGGGAACGATCGAAAGCGGAGCGCTGAAGTTGGGGGATCCCAAGATCGAAAAGATGCTGGGCAAGCCCCGGCTCGCATTCGAAGGAGGTCCCCAAGCGTTCAAGGCGACCCTCGATGCCGGTCTCTTCGCCGGGCGTTTCGTCAGCGAGGATCTCAAAAAGGGAGTCTTGAAACTGGGCACCCGCAGGAAGCTCCTGCTTGCCCGATACGTCAAGCTCCCCAAAAAGCTGGCCAAAGCCTGGGTCGAGCTGGAGGTCCGTACCCCCGTGGATTTCGCCAAGCCCCTCCCCCTGACGACGCAGCTCGCCCTCCGCTCCAATCTGGCCCAACTGGACGGAAAGGTGGTCTACGACGGGAATGTCAGTGGAGAGGCGACGGTGCATTTCCCCAAAGATTCGCTTCTGGCCTCCTTCGATCCCAGGCTCAATCTCAAAGCGATCGATCCCCTCAGGATCCGGCTGCGCCAGAAGGGAGATCTCTGGAAACTGGCCCTGAAGAGTCGCAAACTCAAGGGAGCGGTGGAGTACGCACCGGGAAGCGACCGCATCCGGGGGGAGATCGATCTTCCCGGAAGCCGGATCAAGATCGGGGGCGAACCCAAGAAGGTCATCACCGCCACACTGATCTCTCCTTCGGTCAAACGGACGATCGCCGGGTTGACCGACATCTATAAAGTGGAAGTGCCCAGGCTCGACGGCGATATCGCTCTGACCCTGAAGATCGAGCGACTCCGCCGGGCGACTCTGGAGTTGAAATCCAAACAGTTCGTACCCGACGATACGGCCCGGATCAAGAGTCCCGTCAAAAACATCGAGTTGCTCCTGGGCGCCGATCTGAAACGCCGGGCCCTGATCGTCAAAAACTACCATCTCGAGACGGCGGGATTGACGTTGTTCGCCACGAGACCCTCCCGCCTCGTCCTGCAAAAGGACCGCCTCGTTCTCGAAGAGCTCTGGGTCAACGATTCGCTGAAGTTGCAAGGCAGCTACGATCTCGGGAAACGGAGGGGCGAAGTGAAGGGGAAAGCGGCCCGCTTCAAAGTGGTCCACGAAAACGCCCGACTGGACGCCTCCATCGACCTCGATGCGAAAATCGTCGGGGAGAAGGTCGACCTGAAGGGAAAAATCGTCATTCTGGGCGGGAAGGTCCACTACGACGTGACGGCGAAACACTATGCCACCGACGAGGATATCGTCATCATCCAGCACCGCAAAAAAGATGAAACGAGTTTCTTCCGAAACAACGTGCAGATCACGCTCTACATCACGGCGAAAAAACCGCTCCTTTTCAAACAGAAAGATGTCTATGTGGAGTTGCGCCCCCAATTGAGCGTCCTCAAGGGATACAACGCCGATCTGCAGCTCCTTGGGTCGGTGGGATTGGCCAAAGGCGGGTACTATATTTTCGAAGGAAAACGCTTCGTTCTGCAGCCCAGCAGCGTCAATTTCACCGGCAAACCGACCCGGCCGCTCCTGGACATCCATCTGGTCTATCACCGCTACAGTCGGACGGTCTATATTTCGGTCACGGGCGTGGCGACGGAGCCGAGCCTCAATTTCTCCAGCGATCCCTACATGACCCGGGACCAGATCCTCTCGTTCATTCTCTTCGACACCACCGACTCGGGAGACAACGCGGGGAACATGCTTTCCATGGTGGGGGGCGGAATCGCCAAATCGATCCTGGGAAATCTCGGTCTCAAAGTCGACACGCTGATTGTGACCCAGGAGGGCTTCGAAGTGGGGAAAAAGATCACCGACAAAATCACCGTACTTTACGATCAGAAAGCCGAAGAACCGAAAGTCATCGTCCGGATCCAGCATTCGAAACGAACCGAAACCGATCTCAGCATCGGAAGCGAATCGCAGAGTGTGGATATCATCTATAAAAGAGAATTTTAAACATCAAAAAATCCGTTAAGGATCGGAAAAAGGAACTGCGTTATAATTTGCGTGAAAATTATCGAATGAAAAGGATCGAACGATGTCTCTTCTTGAAAAAGCGAAGCAGGCGGTAAAAGCACAGAAAAAAGAGACCCTCTCCCCCATGGAACAGCTGCTGAGGGATCCCGAGGTGAAAAAAACGGCCCGCTATCTGGTCAAACATATGTCTCAGACCGAGGCGCGCAACAAACTCAACGAAATTCTGGAAGAGGAGGGAAAACTTCCCGTCAGAAAAAACGGAAAAGTCGCGAAAATCACCTACGCGCGTTTCAAAGAACTTCTCCCCAAACCCCGAAAAAGAAAAGAGAGCTGAAGTCTCTTTTCTTTCGGCACTCGTAACGCTCCATCTACATCCCAAACTTCCCGAATTTTTCATCCCGATCGTGACGGAACGTTCGTTCGAACGGATTGTGCGATTCCGTTTGCCGCGTTCTTCGATGATCGGGCCGTTCCCCTTCAAAGTTTCAGCGTCAGCAGATCCCTGGCCAGCGTCAGACGTCCCCGGTACTGCCGATGGATCTCTTCTTCGATACGGCGGAGATCTTCTTCGCTTCCGTAGCGGGGACTGAAATGGGTGGCGACCAGATGCCCGACCCCCATCTCCGTCGCCGCACGGCCCAGCTGCAGAGCGGTCGTATGCCGGAATTTCCGGGGAAGACGATCGAAGTCCTCCTGGAGATAGGTCGCTTCGTGGACCAGCAGATCCAGGGGAGCGCAGGAGGCAAAGAGCCCGGGTCGGTCGTTGTCTCCGGCGATGGCGAGTCGGCGCCCGGGGCGGGAAGGTCCCAGGACCTCCGAGGGATCGACGCTCTTTCCGTCGGGGAGTCGGACACGTTCCCCGCGCTGGAGCCGCCCCCGCAGAGGCCCCTCGGAGATGCCGAGACGTCGGGCCGCTTCCGGATCGAACCGTCCCGGCCGTTCCGCTTCGGCGAGACAGTAGCCGTAGCAGGTGATGGAGTGGGAAAGGGGAAGGACCCGGACCGTGTAGCCGCCGAAATCCAGGAGTTCTCCGCCGGAAAGTTCCCGGATCTCCACGTCGTAGGGAAGGGTGAGCCGGCTGAGACGCCAAACCCCTTCGACCAGCTCCCTCAGGCCGGGGGGGCCGTAGAGTTCGAGGGGTGTTTCGCACAGCAGCATCCCCCGGGAGGCGAGCAACCCCCAGAGCCCATAGACGTGGTCGCCGTGCAGGTGGGTGATGAAGATTTTTTCCAGGGTGTAGAGACTGAGGGAACTGCGAAGGATCCGGTGCTGGGTCCCCTCTCCACAGTCGAAAAGCAGCCAGCCCCGGCTCCCGGAGAAGCGCAGGGCCAGGGCCGAGACGTTGCGCTCCCGGGTCGGAACGCCGGCGGAGGTTCCCAGGAAGGTCAGCTCCATGTCGACTCCTTCACGTTGGATAAAACATTATAGTATAGTGGAGTCCGGTTGACGGCCGGATCGCCGGTACACTTCGGGAATCCTCTTCCCAATTCCCCACCCTATCCGGGCGCTTTCGACCCGAAACCGTCTTTTCCTGCTACCTTTCGCGATCCCTCTCACGTGATGAGGCTCGTTCGGGAGGGGATCTAAGCCGCCCGTTTCCCCAATGAGAGTAGGATTGGAAGAGAATGCTTCCCATTACAAAGGAGGACCCGATGGCCGGGAAAAAGAGCGCATTTCTTTTCGGGGTGCACATGCACCAGCCGGTGGACAATTTCGACGAGGCGGTGGCGGGGGCGGTGGAACGGTGCTACGCTCCTTTTTTCTCCACCATGCGCCGCTATCCGGAGTTTCGATTCACGGTCCACTGCAGCGGTTGGCTCCTGGAGAAGATCCGTCGGGACTATCCCGATTGCTTCGCCGATATGAAGGCGCTCAGCGAGTCGGGGAGCGTGGAGTGGGTGACGGCGGGATACTACGAACCGATTCTCAGCTCCATCCCTTCCCGGGATCGGCGGGAGCAGATCACGCAGCTGAGCGAACGTATCCGACAACACTTTGACCAGACGCCCCGGGGACTCTGGCTGACGGAGCGGGTCTGGGAAGCGGGATTGATCCCCGACCTGGCCGCCTGCGGAATCCGCTACAGCGTCGTGGACGACTACCACTTCCTGGCGACGGGCTTCGATGCCGGGAAGCTCGACGGCTACTACTGGACGGAAGAGGGGGGCGAACGGCTGGCGCTTTTCCCCATCTCCAAAGCCCTGCGCTATGCCCTGCCGTTCGAACCGGTGGAGAGGGCCATCGGGGCGATCCGTGCCGCCTGCCACCGCGAGGAGGGGGCGGCGATCCTCTTCGACGATGCGGAGAAGTTCGGCCTCTGGCCCGAAACCCATGAGTGGGTCTACGGCAAAGGATGGCTGGAGGAGTTTGTCCGGAAGATCCTGGAGGACGGGGAGATCGAGCCCCTGCAGTTCGGGGAGTATCTGGACCGGGAGCGGGCCCTGGGGGTCGCCTACCTTCCCAACGTCTCCTATTTCGAGATGGGAGAGTGGAGCCTCAAGGCCGAGGATGCCCTGGCCCTGGAACGCCTGCGGAACGAGATGGGAGAGGAGGCTTTCGAGCGGGAGGGGGTGAAGTTTCTCAAAGGGGGGATCTGGAAAAACTTCTTCGTCAAATACACCGAATCCAACCGCCTCCACAAACGGATGCTCGAAGCGGCCCGAAACCGCCTCTCCCGCAGTCCCCGTTACCGGGAGGCTCTGCATGCCCTCCAGACCAACGACGTCTTCTGGCACGGGGTCTTCGGAGGACTCTACCTCCCCAACCTCCGGGACAACGCCTACCGCTACCTGACCGAATGCGAAAACCTCCGCTACAGGGAGTCCGAGGCCCTGGAGCTGGAGGATGCGGACCTGGACGGATGGCCCGAGGCCAAGGCGGTCCGCGCCGAAGCGATCTGGCGCTTCGAGAGCCGCTGGGGCGGGCAGCTCACCGAATGGCTCGACCGGCGGGAGCTCTGGAATTTCCAGAATACCCTGACCCGTCGCCGGGAGGCTTATCACGAAGAGATCCTCCGGGCACCCGAAGGCTCTTCCGGCCCTACCGGCGACGAAGAGAAGCCGGAGGAGGGGATCGCCACCATTCACCGCGCCCATACGGTGGTCTCGGGGGAGATCCGCAAAGCGCTGCACTACGACTGGTATCCCAAACACTCCCTCATCGACCACATCAGCGACGGATCTCTCACCCTGGAGACCCTCCGGGAGTGCCGCTTCTGGGAATACGGCGACTTCGCCAACCAGCCTTTCGAGGTGGAAACGCGGCAGGGGAGCGTGCAGTTTCGCCGGGAAGGAGGGATCTACTACGACGAGAGCTGGCCGACGAGGATGCTGAAGCGTTTTACCCCCCGGAAGAGTGCGCTGGACTTCGAAATCGCTTTGGAGAGCGAAAGTCCCCATATTTATCGCTACGGCCTGGAGTTCAATCTCCACTTCGCCGACCTGAAGGATATTCGTCTCGAAGGAGAGGCCGTCGGCGAGGGACGGGAGTGGGAACGGCTCCAGTCCTTCGAGATCGTCGATCCCTTCACGAAGCGACGGCTCCGTTTCCGTTTCGATCATACGTTCCATCTCCTGGCGGTACCTCTGCGGACCGTCTCCCGGAGCGAGGAGGGATTCGAATTGACGACCCAGGGGCTGACCCTGATGGCGGTCTTTCTCTTTCACGAACGGCTGGAGCTCACGGGCCGTCTGGAGATGGCCGATGTCTGAGATCCGATACGACCCCCTTCATGACGACTACGTCCTGATCGCGCCCGAGCGACTGCGGCGTCCCGACGGGTTTCACTGCCGCCGACCGAATCCCTCCGAGGAGCTTCCCTGTCCCTTCTGCCCCGGTCACGAAGCGTTGTCCCCTCACGAAATCTTCGCTTTGCGGGAACCCGGAAGCGCACCCGACACGCCGGGATGGCGAACCCGGGTCGTCCCCAATCGCTACAAGGCGGTCCAGATCGAAGCTCCCTGGCAGAGCCACGATCACGGCCTCTACGAGCATTGGGACGGATTCGGGGCGCACGAGGTGATCGTCGATACGCCGAGGCATCTGTTGCGGATGGACGCCTGGTCGCCGGAGGAGTATCACGACTGGCTCGTGACCCTCCGGGCCCGTCTGGTCGATCTGCGCAGGGATCTGCGCCTGGTCCATTTCAGCCTGTTCAAAAACCAGGGACCCGCCGCCGGGGCCACCCAGCCCCATCCCCATACCCAGATGATCGCCCTGCCGGTGGTTCCCCGGAACCAGCGTGCACGCATGCAGCGGGCTCATGGCTATTGGCGGGAGCACGGTCACAGTCTGTTCGAGGCGGTTTGGGAACAGGAGAGCGGGGAGGGGCGGCGCCTCCTGGGAAGCCGTGATGACTTTGTCGCCATCGCCCCCTACGCTTCGGCCCATCCCTTCGAGGTGATGATCCTCGCACGGCGGCCCGGGGCGCTCTCTCTGGCCGAGCTGGGAGAAGAGGAGATCGGGGAATTGGCTTCGCTGATTCGGGAGTGTATCACGGCCCTCTACCGGGAGCTGGGGAACTTCGATTTCAATCTGATTTTCGAGACTCCTCCCACCCGGCGGAACTACGCCACCGAAGATTTTTTCGACGATCTTCCGGCCATCTGGCGTTTCCATCTGCGGATCCTGCCACGGATCTACGGCCTGGCGGGTTTCGAAATGTCGGGGTCCATGCGGATCAACCCGGTTCCTCCCGAAGAGGCGGCCCGGCTTCTGCGCCGAAAAGAGGAGTGAGATTCCCGGAGCCTGCGGAAGCCCCGGTTTTTGCGGATCGGTCGCATTTGATAAGCGAAGCGGTAGGGCTCTTCAGCACGGATGGGGAAGCGGGTCTGTACGACGTATCGGGAAAAGAGGGAAGAAAATTTGAAACAATGGGGGAAAAACTCTCGTTCCGCATCGAACTGCGGAACGAGAAAGAGAAGTGGAACTTAAAGAGCGGTGACGTTTTCGGCCTGGGGGCCTTTCATACCTTCACCGATTTCGAACGTGACCTTCTGGCCCTCGTAGAGAGAGACCCGGCCGCCGGTGGGATTGTTGACTTGACGGAAGTGGACGAATACGTCGTTACCACCATTGTCCTGCTGAATGAAACCATAACCTTTTTCGTCGTTGAACCATTTGACGGTTCCGTGATGCAATTCTGCCATTGTAGTGCCTTTTGTATTGAAAATGGTGAATCAAAATGTCGGGGAGTCTTCAGGGTCTAGCGGAGCAACGGTAACGCGGCAACACTTCTAACACACGAAGATGAACTCGAACCTCATCTTTCTTCGGAGACCATTATAGCTGCATGTCGGCCGGAAAGCAAGGGTTTTCGGAAAAAAGATCATTTTTTATTTTTCGGCTCCCGGGAAGGGGCCGTATCCGGGATCCGGAGAGACGGTCGTCCCAGATAGTACCCCTGGAGATAGTCGACGGGAATCTCTTGGAGCGCCCGGAAGATCTGTTCGTCCGCGACAAACTCCGCGGTGGTTTTCATCCCGGTTTCCCGGGCGTATCGGGTCAGAGCGATCAGCAGCTTTTTCGCTTTGGGGTTTTTGAGGTTTTCCACGATCAGTTGTCGATCGATTTTGAATTCGTCGATGGGTAGATGCTGGAGAATCAGGAAATTGGCGTGTCCCGCCCCAAAGTCATCCAGGATGATGGAGATTCCGAGATCTTTGAAACGGTGCAGGACCGTCGAGAGCCGTTCGACATTGGTAAAGTTGTGATACTCCAGGACCTCGATACTCATCCGGGAGATCGTCTCCGGTTCCCGGGAAGCCATTTCCCGGATCAGCGCGAAGATGTTTTCATCCAAAAGATCCTGGAGGGCGAAATTGACGGAAAAGGGGATCGGATGCTCCCGGAACGTCTCGATCGCCTTCTCGAGGACCTGACGGGTCATTCGGATGTAGGTATTGGTCTGCCAGATCGCGTTGAGAAAATCGTTGGGATAGAGCAGCGTGCCGTCGTCCTGGCGCAGCCGGACCAGCGTCTCGTATTTGACGACGGTTTTCCCGTCGCGGAGAAAAATGGGCTGGTATTCGCAGACGATTCGATTCTGCTCGATGTAGCGCTTGACGTTGTCGAATTTGACGGTGTCGGACCTCTTCTCCTCACCGGAAACTTCCATGTAGCAGTCCCGTCCGGAGCTTTTGGCCCGGTAGAGGGCGAGGTCGGTCTTTTTCAGGACCTGATCGAATTCCTTATTGCCCGAGGAAGAGGCATAGAGTCCGATGGAAACCCGCAGATGGATCTCTCCATAGGCGGGGTGATGCATCGGGGTTTCCCGGAAGGCGCGGAGTATCGCCTCGGCGAGATCGATTCCGTGGCGCCGATGATCCACGCCTTTGCCGCAGTATTGAAAGATGAGAAACTCTTCGCCCCCGTGACGGACCAGGTGGTCCTTGCGGTGCAACAGCTTCCGGAGGATTTTGACGGTGTGCAAAAGCGCCATATCTCCGACATCGTGTCCGTAGGTATCGTTGATATGCTTGAAATGATCCAGATCGATCATCAATAGATTGTAGTGTTTCCACGGAAGCGAATATCTCATATGACGGAGAGCGCCGCGGTTGTGTACGCCGGTGAGAGGATCCCGGATACTTTTGTTGCGGATCAGGAAGAGAAGCAACAGCTGCACGAAGATGAGAAGAGCCAGTCCGATGGTGATGTAGAGGATGGTTCGCAGGGTGTTTTGGACCGGAGAGATGAGCCGATGAAGGGTCGTGAGAAACTCGGTGGAGTAGTCGACCACCAGCATGGCTCGGGTCCGGTTGCCGTCGCGAATCGGGAAGAGCAGGCTTTTCCAGAGTCCCCGGTATTGACTTTGGTCCAGAATGCGGATTTCTCCCCGGCGGTAGATCTCCATCCAGAGTTTCGGGCGGTCGGGATCGAATTTTTGCAGCGTATGCCCTTTGTCGTCCGAACCGTCGCAGAGAAACCGGAAGCGCCCCTGGGGATCGAGCCAAAGCAGGTAGACGTAGCGAATGTATTGGTCCCGCATCAGTTCCAGTTTCTCGTCGCAGCGTCGGCGCTCTTCCGGCTGGGCGAGCAGACGGGCGGAGAGTTCCGACGCCGTACCGGGATGGTCCCGAAGGAATTGATGCGCGAAACGTTCCGCACGCTGGTAGATCGTCGATTCGATGGTCGCGATGAATGTCTGTTCCAGTCGGCCGGCACTGTGGGTGACGGTGGCGGCGAGCCAGAAAATTCCCGAGATCAGCAGGATCAGAACCAGATAGAGAGTGAGGCGGACCAGTGGTTGGAGTGAGCGTTGCATGACGGTTTACCAGAGTGTGTTTTCGATGTAGCGGTCGAATTCCGCCGGGAGGCGAATTCCCGCCCGAGAGAGCCGTGAACGGATCATGATGATGTTGGGACGTCCCTTCTGCCAGAAATAGGCCCCGACCGCCCGGGAGACGTGACGGAGCATCCCGTACTCCAGGACCAGAATCGGTTGTCGGATTTTTCGGAGCAGTGTGCGGGGAGGCGTACTCCCCAGGACGACCACGTCCGCATCGGCAAGCTGCGACGTGAGCAGTATCGCGTCGTTGTTCCTCAGCCCGGCGGGGGTGGATCCGCCGTAATAGTAGACCCGCACCCGCTGACGATGGGGGGTGAGCGCCCGAAGAATTTTGCTCATGATCCGTTTCTCCAGCGTACTCCCCTGTGGGGATGCGTGAACCGGCTGGGGAAGGGCGAATGCCAGCCAGGGTACGAGGAGAAACAGACCGATCGTTCTCATCAGAAAAAGTACTCCACTCCCAGGGTGATTTTCCGGTCGATGACCGGGGTGGCTCCCAGGCCGAAGACCGGGGATCGGAGTGTGCTGTTGAGCAGGTTTTCTCCTTTGAGGGAAAGGGTGAGATCGTGGCGGGGATGCCACTGGAGGGCGACCGTATAATCCCAGCCGTCATGAATCTCGATCGAGCCCGTTCCGATCGGAGAGGGGAGGGAAAAAGTATATCCCTGCCGATAGATCAGTTCCTGATAGAGTTCCCAGGATCCGAAGGTATCGTAGAGCCGGAGATACCCCCCGCTCAGAGGGCTTTTGGCCGAAAGATCCTGGAGAAACCATCCGCGGTAATATTCCAGTTCGATCCGGTGTTCGGGAGTAAATGCGTAACTGTAATCGAGATAGACTTTGCCCGCGGAGAAATGCCGGGGAGAGTTGACATAGATTTTTCGTTGCGGGTCGATTACGATGGCGTGGTTCTTCTCCTGCCGCAATACGCCGATTTTCAGGGTGGAGCGTCCGGTTTCGTATTTCCATTCGCCCATGACGTTTTGAAAATGCTCCGACTCCAGTTCGGGATTTCCCTGGGCAAACTTGAGATAGCTGCTGGTGTAGCCGAATCCCGGATAGAGATAGGTGCGGTTGTAAAAAAGTTTGAAAGAGCTGTTGATGGAAAAAAGGTGGATCCAGCCCAGGCGGAGAGAGTGTTCGGTGTCGTCTCGGCGATCGTTGTCCCGGAGATGGTCGACTTTGAGGGTGCCGATCAGCAGATCGGAAGGTGTCAGGTGCCAACTCTCCTCGCCATAGGCGGAGAGGATGGAGAGGCGATCGGGACCCTCCGGATCCGTCAGATTGACGCTGTCGTAGTAGGCATGGAGAATCGAATAGCGTTTTTCGATCCCTTCCACTCCCCAGCGCAGGCTTCCGTTGCGATGATCGTAGTCTCCCTTGAGGCTGGCCTTGTAGACTTCTTCGGCATATTCGCCGTCGAAGTGGGTGAAGAGAAAGGAGGGAGAGGGGAAACGGATTCCCCCGGGATCGTCAAGTTGCATCCTGTGACGGCTGTAGTCCGCCGACAGTTCGAATACCGTGCGGTAGGGGAGCTGCCAGGAGAGATCGACGAAGGAGTGGCGCCAGGTGATTTCGTTGGGACCTTCCGGGGTCTGATGCATTCCGATTCCCAGAAACGCGTCCTTTTTGTTCTGGAAGTGGGCGGCGACGAACCGGAAACGTTTCGTGCGTTCATACTTTCCATAAAAGGTCATCGAATTTCGGTCTTTGCTGTAGGAGCGTCCGTGCGCCTCCACCTTGTCACGGCGGGTAAGGTCTCCGGAAAGATAGGCCAGATAGCTCTCCTCTTCGTCGACACCCGTCAGACAGAGCGAAGCGCTTCCTCCTCCGAGGCTGTCTCCCCGGACCGAAAGGGTCGAGCCACCTTCCCGGCGGGGATCTTTGGAATAGACCCGAATCGTCATCATGCCGGGTTCGTTGCCGAAGGCGATGGCGTTGCCGCCCTGATAGACTTCGATGTGGTCGACGAAGCCCAGATCCATCTCGGCGAATTGATACATGGCGCTGCCGAAGATGGGGGAAGAGACTTCGTGCCCGTCGATGTAGAGACGGTACATCGCCGAAAGGGGATTGAAGGCTCCGGCGGTGGCGAGGATGGCCTCCCCCAGAATCCCCTCTTCATAACTGACGAAGCGGATGCTTTTGAGAACGTCTTTGAGGGTATGGGCCTGCATCCGATCCAGGTCCTCCCGGGTATAGACCTGGACAATGCCAGCACTCTCGTCGACGGTCTTTTTGTAGTAGGCATCCTCCTGCCCCAGACGTTGAAGAAGGAGATTCAGAGGCTCGTCTCCGTAGCCGAAGGAAGAAAAAATGAGAATTGTGAGCAATCCTCTTCTTATATTCGAGTTCACCATGCGAAATTAAAGCGAATTGTCACTTATTTAAACGTTAAATATCCACATAAATTTCATTTATATTCCGGGGGGTTCATGATGAACATGATTTTCGGATAAGAAGGGGGGGTGCGCAAACCGATACGAGATGAAAATGCATGAATGCGGAATCGGATCGTATGGAAAGTCGGAACGATCACGACAAGATTTTTCGGAAGGGGATTCGTCACGCCGAATCCCCTTCCGCATCGACGTACCGAAAAGGATCAGAGCTTGCCGTCGAGGTGGTCGGCGAGGCGCTGGAGCTTGGTCTTGTAGGCGTCGAGGTCGAACTCCTTGACCCGGGCGACTCCGTCTTCGACGGCGGCCTGGGCGACGGCGCTGGCCACATAGACCAGGACGCGGCGGTCGAAGGGGGAGGGGATGATGTAGTTGGGTCCGAACTCCATGTCGGTCCGTCCGTGAGCCTTCTGGACATGCTCGGGAACGGGCTCTTTGGCGAGGGCGGCCAGAGCCTTGGAGGCGGCCATCTTCATGTTTTCGGTGATCTTGGTGGCGCGGACGTCCAGGGCGCCGCGGAAGATCTGGGGGAAGCCCAGGACGTTGTTGACCTGGTTGGGGTAGTCGCTCCGTCCGGTTCCGATGATGACGTCGGGGCGCGCCTCTTTGGCCAGGGGAGGCTTGATCTCGGGATTGGGGTTGGCGCAGGCGAAGATGATGGGGCTCTTCTCGCTCATGGTCTTGACCCACTCGGGATCGATCAGGTCGGGGCCGGAGAGTCCCAGGACCATGTCGGCGCCCTTCATGGCGTCTTCGAGGGTGCGGTCGGGGGTATCGAAGGCGAACTGCTGCTTGTACTTGTTGAGGTCGGTCCGGCCGCTGTGGATGACCCCTTTGGAGTCGAGCATGGTGATGTTTTTGACGCCGAGCTGCTTGTACATGTTGGCGCAGGCGATGCCGGAGGCTCCGGCGCCGATGACGACGACCTTGAGGTCTTCGACGGGCTTGCCGCTCATCTCCAGGACGTTGATGAGGCCGGCGGTGGTGATGACGGCGGTACCGTGCTGGTCGTCATGGAAGACGGGAACGTTGCAGATCTCCTTGAGGCGCTCTTCGATCTCGAAGCAGCGGGGGGCGGAGATATCTTCGAGGTTGATCCCCCCGAAGCTGTCGGCGATCCGGGCGACCGTTTCGACGATCTCGTCGGTATCTTTGGTATTGAGCTCGATGTCGATCGCATCGACATTGGCGAAGGTTTTGAAGAGCACGCCCTTGCCTTCCATGACGGGTTTGCCCGCCAGGTGTCCGATGTCTCCCAGGCCCAGGACGGCGGTTCCGTCGCTGACCACGGCGACCAGGTTGCCCTTGTTGGTGTATTCGTAGGCCGCTTCGACATCTTTCTCGATCTCGAGGCAGGGGTAGGCGACGCCGGGGCTGTAGGCCATCGCCAGCTCTTTTTCGGTGTCGCAGGGCTTGGTGATCAGGGTACCGATCTTTCCGTTGGTATCGAATTCGTTGCGGGCTTTGTGGTACTGGAGGGATTCCTCTCTGAATTGCTGTTCGCTCATGGTGACTCCTGTTTATAGATTGGATTTTGATAGAAACATTCTACCCGGTGGGGGCTGTAAGAGAGGAGCTCCGTTCTATAATGGAGGGAATTTTTCTCCCCGGTGTAACGAAAGGGAGCGGCTTGCTCCGATGTTCCGCGCTACTTGTCTCCGATGAGGCGGCTGCAGAGCTCAAAACGGTTGTGGGTCATGAGGTGGACCTTGGGGTGGAGGGCGAGGATCTCGTCGAAGATCCGTTTGGAGAGGGTGAAGCCCACCTCCTGCTCCTTCTCGGGGCCGTCCATGGCGGCCAAATCCATTTCGTCGATGAGGGTTTTGGGGACGGTGATCCCCGGGACCTTGTCGGCGATGAAGGTGGCGGTCCGGGCCCGGATGAAGGGGAACTGCCCCAGGATCAGCTCCGCTTCCCTGGCCGTTTCCCGGATGCTTTGGGCTTTGGCCTCTTCGAAGATCTCCAGGAGTTCCCGGGCGTTGTCGAGATCGAAGACTGGCTGGGTGATGATCGCCCGGGCGCCGTAGTCGAGTTTTTTGACCATTCGCTTCATCAACTGCTTCATATCCTTGGCGTAGGCGTTGCTGACGGCAAAGGGGTAGATCGGTTTGGGCTTGGGGTTCAGCTCCTTGCCCGAGTAGTCGAAACCGTTGTTGAGCCGGTAGATGATGCTCAGGAGCAGGGTGCTGTCACGCTCCAGGACCCCTTTGACCTCGGGCTGGTCGCTGAGCTTTGCGGGGTCGCCGGTGAGGGCCAGGATGAGGCGGATGTCGAAGTCGTTGGCCCCCAGGAGGGAGGATTGGAGCGAGAGCTTGTTGCGGTCCCGCATACTCATGGTGGCGATCACCGGCTTGCCGAAGCGCTCCTGGACCTTGATGGCGCTGAGGATCGCCGACATTTTGAGCTTGGCCAGGGGGTTGTCGGTGACGGAAAAACCGGAGATCTTTTCTGCAATTCCCGAAGCGTCGATCGCTTCCAGGACCGGGGTCATGCTGGCGCCGTGGGGCGGGGTGATCTCCACGGTGATGAAGGGGCGATCGCCCTGTAAATTCTGGCAAAACGTCGAAAACATAAAACTCACTTTGAGGGCCCGCGAGGGGGGATTTGGCTATAATTCTACCAAAAATCACAAAGTGACACGATGCAGAAACTGGCCGTATTCGATTTCGATTCGACATTGATGGATGGTGAGACCATCGATTTTCTCGCCGCGGAGCTCGGACTGGAGGAAGAGGTGGCCGCCATCACCCGCCAGGCGATGGAGGGGAGGCTCGACTTCTTCAAGTCCCTTCAGGCCCGGGTGGCCCTCCTCGAAGGGCTCCCCAGGGTGCGGGTGGAGGAGATCTGCGAGGGACTTCCCCTGATGCCCGGAGCGAAAGAGACCGTCTCGGGGCTCAAAAAGCGGGGCTACAAGGTGATCTGCTTCTCCGGCGGATTCCGTCCCGCCACCTCCCATGCGGCCAGGGTCCTGGGACTCGACGCCGACTTCGCCAACATCCTCCACGATGACGAGGGGATCCTCACGGGCAAGGTGGGAGGCGAGATGATGTTTGGCGACTCCAAGGGGCGGATGCTCACCCGGCTCCAGAATCTGCTGGGGATCGACCACCGCCACACCGTCGCCGTCGGGGACGGGGCCAACGACCTGAGCATGTTCGCCCACGCCTCCACCCGCATCGCCTTCTGCGCCAAGCCGGTCCTCAAAGAGGCGGCGAGCCACACGATCGAGGAGAAGGACCTCACCCGGGTCCTGGAGATCGTCGACACCCTCGAAGCCCCCGCCGCATCGTGAACTTCTCCCGCTGCCGCATCGCGGATCTGCTGCGCCGTACGCTGCGCTACCGGGGAGCCCTGATCCAGGGCAACCTCGCCGCCGTGGCCGCCACGGCCCTGACGGTGACGATTCCCCTCTTCATCCCCATGCTCGTGGACGAGCTGCTGCTGAAGAAGAGCGACACCCTCACGGGCTGGGTGGCGGCGCACATCGCCCCCATGAGTCTGGAGGGCTATGTCTTCTTCTTCCTGGCCCTGGTGATCCTGCTGCGGGGGTTGGGCTTCCTCCTCAACGTCTATCAGGTCCGCACCTTCCTGGGAGTCTCCAAGGATCTGGCCTACCGGCTGCGCCGCTCGGCCACGGAGCACCTGCAGCGGGTCTCCCTCAAGGAGTACGAGACCGGCTCCGCCGGAGCTATCGCCTCCCGGCTCGTCACCGACATCGCCACCGTCGACAGCTTCATCGGTACCACCGTCAGCAAATTCGTCATCTCCATCCTCACGCTGCTCTTCACGGCGGGAGTCCTGCTGGCCATCGACTGGAAGCTGGCCCTCTTCATCCTCCTGACCAATCCGGTGGTGGTCTATTTCACCGCCAAACTGGCCCGCAATGTCGGGAAGCTCAAGCGGGAGGAGAACCGGGCGGTGGAAGCCTACCAGTCGGCGCTCACCGATACCCTGGAGCTTTTCCAGCAGATCCGGGCCGCCAACAAGGAGGAGTACTTCTTCGCCCGGATCGTCAGGCAGGCCCGGGAACTGCGGGAGCGCTCCATCGCCTTCGGCTACCGGAGCGACCGGGCGATGCGCCTCTCGTTCCTGGTCTTTCTCAGCGGATACGAGCTTTTCCGCTCCGTGAGCATCCTGGCCGTAGCCTACGGGGATCTGAGCGTGGGGATGATGCTGGCGATCTTCGGCTACCTCTGGATCATGATGACCCCGACCCAGGACATAATCAACTTCCAGTACGCTCTGGCTTCCGCCCGGGCCGCCTGCCGGAGGATCGACGGGATCTTCGCCATGGAGAAGGAGCCGGAGGTTCCGGAGGAACGGAATCCCTTCGAGGGGAAGGGGGCCGTGGCCATCCGGACCGAGGAACTGGGGTTTTCCTATCGGGAGGAACGAAAGATATTAAAGAATATCAATCTGGAGATCCCCGCCGGATCCAAAGTGGCCATCGTCGGTCCCAGCGGCAGCGGAAAGACGACCCTCGCCAACCTGTTGGTGGGATTCTACCCCGTCACGGAGGGGCGGGTCCTCTACGACGGCGTCCCCCATTCGCAAATCTCCCTGCCGACCATCCGTCGCCATGTCCATCTGATCCTCCAGCACCCCAAGCTCTTTAATGATACAATGCGGTTCAACCTCACGCTGGGGCGGGACCTCCCGGAGGAGAGGATCCGTGAAGCGATCCGCATCGCCCAGCTGGAGGATGTGATCGCCACCCTGGAGAAGGGACTGGAGACGGTGGTGGGACGCGACGGGGTCCGCCTCAGCGGCGGACAGCGTCAGCGGGTGGCCATCGCCCGGATGATCCTCCTGGACCCGGAAGTGGTGATCTTCGACGAGTCCACCTCGGCCCTGGATGTCCATACCGAACTGCGGCTCTTCGGCGCTCTGGAGGAGTATCTGGCTCCCAAGACCGTCGTCACCATCGCCCACCGACTCAGCACCATCGAGCAGGC
>CAZGGT010000042.1:0-9406 GCA_964525335.1 uncultured Nitratifractor sp.
CCCCCTCAGAGCCCCCAAACCCCTTTAAATAACTTTTGGCTAAACTGTGGCACATTGTGCACAGCATACCAAACAAAGGGGTAAGACAATGACACATGTGGTGACCGATCATCCCTATTTCGGTGTCTTCGTTCTGTTTCTTCTGACGGCCGTGGCCTTTCCCGCGACCCTCTTCCTGGCCCGCTACGTCAGCCGCAAGCTGGCACGGCTCGATACGGAGAAACTCAAGCTCTCCATCTACGAGTGCGGGCCCGAGCCCAACAAACAGCCCAACCGCATCTCGGTGCAGTTCTATCTCATCGCCCTTCTCTTCATCCTCTTCGACGTGGAGATCGTCTTCATGTTCCCCTGGGCGATCGACTTCAAACTGCTGGGATGGTTCGGTTTCGCCGAAATGATCCTCTTTATCGCGCTGCTGGCAATCGGATTTATCTATGCATGGAAGAAAGGAGCTCTTGAATGGCACAGCATCAAGTGAATTACGCCTCCAGCGGAGGACTGCCCGTGGCATTGACCACGGTGGACAAACTGTTGAACTGGGGACGGTCCAACTCCCTTTGGCCCCTGACCTACGGTCTGGCCTGCTGCGCCATCGAGATGATGGCCTCGGGAGCGAGCCGTTTCGACTTCGACCGGATGGGGGTGATCTTCCGGGCCTCCCCCCGCCAGGCCGACGTGATGATCCTGGCCGGAACCCTGAGCAAGAAACACGCCGAGTTCGCCCGGCGTCTCTACGACCAGATGGCCGAGCCCAAATGGGTCATCTCCATGGGATCCTGCGCCAACACCGGCGGGATGTTCAATACCTACGCCACGGTCCAGGGGGTCGACCGGATCATCCCCGTCGATATCTACCTCCCCGGCTGTGCCCCCCGCCCTGAGACCCTGCAGTACGCCATGATGATGCTGCAGAAGAAGATTCGCCGCGAGCCGGCCGATATGAAGAAGAGAAAACTCCAGAGGTTCGTCTGATGAGAAAGTATACCCCCAAAGGAAACGTTCAGGCCAAAGCCAAATACACCGACCGCTTCTGGGTCGCCCCCCAGGTCCCCCGGGAGCCGGTGGAGGATGCGCACTTCGCCGAAGTGCTGGAGAAGATGCGGGCCGCCGTCGACGTCCTCGACGCCTACGTGGAGATCGGCCAGTTGGTGATCCACATCCGCCCCGAGCAGAACATCGACGCCCTGCGGACCCTCAAGGAGGAGTGCGGCTACGCCATGTGCTCCGAGCTCAGCGCCGTGGACTATCTGGCGCAGGATGGGGAGTTCGAGATCTTCTACCAGCTCCTCAATCTCGCCGAGCGCAAACGGACCCGGATTCTGACCCGGATCAAGGAAGATCAGGGGATCGAGAGCATCGTCCCCCTTTATGACATGGCCAAATTCGCCGAACGGGAGATGTACGACATGTTCGGCATCTATGTCAACAACCACCCCTACCTCAAGCGGATCATCATGCCCGATGACTGGGAAGGGCACCCCCTGCGGAAGACCTACCCCCTCCAGGGCGACGAGTTCGCCAGCTGGTACGAGGTGGACAAGATCTTCGGCAAGGAGTATCGCGAGATCATCGGGCCCGAGCTCCGGGACCCCGCCCGGATCGACCGCTACGACACCCAGCGCTTCGCCCGGGTAGGGCACGAAGTCCCCTTCGGCGCCGATCCGAAGCTGGTGGACGAGACGGAGACCCCCATCGAGTACAGCAGCGAGGTTCTGGTGGATTACAACAAGGGGCCCCACAAAATCCTGGATAAAAGAAAGTAGGAGCCGTCATGCAGCAGCAGCCCAACAAACTGAGACCCTTCTTCGAAAACCTCAATTTCGAGCGGGACGACAATACGATGGTCATCAACTTCGGTCCCCAGCACCCTTCCGCCCACGGACAGCTTCGGCTGATCCTGGAGCTCCAGGGGGAGCAGGTGGTCAAGGCCCTGCCCGATATCGGCTACCTCCACCGGGGGATCGAAAAGATGGCGGAGAACATGATCTACAACGAGTTTCTCCCCACCACCGACCGGATGGACTATATCGCGTCCACTTCCAACAACTACGCCTTTGCCCTGGCGGTAGAGCGGCTCATCGGCCTGGAAGTCCCCCGCCGGGCCCAGGTGATCCGTACCATGCTCCTGGAACTCAACCGGATCATCTCCCACCTCTTCTTCCTCGCCACCCACGCTCTGGATGTCGGGGCGATGTCGATCTTTCTCTACGCCTTCCGGGAGCGGGAGTTCGCCATGGATCTCATGGAGGACTACTGCGGGGCGCGCCTGACCCATTCGGCGGTGCGTATCGGCGGGGTGCCCCTGGACCTTCCCGAAGGATGGCTGACCCAGTTGAGTGATTTCATCGAGAAGCTTCCCGATCAGATCAAACTTTATGAAGATCTGCTGACGGAAAACCGAATCTGGAAAATGCGTCTGGAGGATGTGGGGGTCGTCACCCCCGAACAGGCCCTGAGCTGGGGCTGTACCGGGATCATGCTCCGGGGTTCGGGGATCGAGTACGATATCCGCAAGGAGGAGCCCTACGAACTCTACGGGGAGCTGGATTTCGACATTCCCGTCACCGACCGCTGCGACAGCTACGGCCGCTACCGCCTCTACATGGAGGAGATGAAGGAGTCGGTCAAGATCCTGCGCCAGCTCATCGGCATGTATCCCAAGACCGAGAGCCAGCTCATGGCCCACGCCCCCCGCTACATCTCCGCCCCCAAAGAGGAGATCATGACCCAGAACTACGCCCTGATGCAGCACTTCGTGCTGGTGACCCAGGGGATGCGGCCGCCCAAAGGCACCGTCTACGCCCCCACCGAATCCCCCAAGGGGGAGCTGGGCTTCTGGATTCGTTCCGAGGGAGAGCCCTACGCCTACCGCCTCAAGGCCCGGGCGCCCAGCTTTTTCCACACGGGAATCCTTCAGGACATCCTGCCGGGTACCTATCTGGCGGACGTAGTTACCATCATCGGAAGCACCAACATCGTTTTCGGTGAAGTCGACCGATAAGATCAGACGGAAAGGAAGCCTATGAAACGTTACGATTTGCGTCACCTGCACGAGAACTTCACCGACCGGATGATCGAGCTGATCGAAACCGACCTCAAGCCCGCCGAAGTGGGAATCTTTCTTTTCGAGATCGGGGATTTTTCCCCCATCCAGAAGAGCGCCGATCTGGTCAAGGAACATGGCCACGAGCTGATGAACTCTCTGAAGTTCAACGAAGTGGATTGGACGATCGTGGTCAAGAAAAAGGCTGAGTGATGGCCAGGGTGATCTTCTCCACCTGGCGGGGAGAACGGATCGACAACCGGGGCAAAGCGCCCGAAGAGTGGGAGGAGTCGGCCTTCAAACTGCCGGAGAACTACGACGAGGGAACCCCCTCCAAAGCCTTTGTCGGCTGGGACGGAGTGGCGATCTTCGACAAAGAGGTCGATGCCGTGCGCCTGGCCTCCGAGTACGCCGCGACCTACCAGAAGTACTCCGAGGCGTGCGGGCGCTGCGCTCCCGGGCGCTGGGGCGGGCGGATTCTCTACGATCTTCTGGACAAGATCGCCCGGGGAGAGGGAAGCTTCGAGGACCTGGAACATCTGCGGGAGGTTTCCCAGACCATGATGCTTACTTCCAAGTGCGAGATCGGCCGGACGGTTCCCAAGCCGATTCTGGACCTGATGGAGCACTACGAAGAGCAGTTCGACGCCTGCATCCGGGAACAGAAGAAGTCCTCCGCCTACGACGATGAAGAGATCCGCTACATCGCCAAGGTGACGGCGCCCTGCATGGATGTCTGTCCCTCCCACGTGGATATCCCCGCCTACATCGAGGGGGTCCGGGACATGCTCTTCACCGACTCCCTGGTGGCGACCCGCCAGACCATGCCCCTGGCCCACACCTGCGGCCGGGTCTGCCCCCATCCCTGTGAGGATGCCTGCCGCCGGGCCAACCTGGACGAGCCGGTCTCCATCATGGAGCTCAAGCGCATGGGGGCCGATTACGAGACCGACCACGGTCTGGGCTTTCTCCACCCCCGGGAGCCCAAGCCCCTGCGCAACGACGGCAAAAAGGTGGCCATCGTCGGCGCCGGTCCCGCGGGGCTGACCGCCGCATACTACCTGGGGCTGGAGGGGATCAAGGTCGACATCTTCGAAGAACTTCCCGTCCTGGGAGGCGAAGTGGCGGTCGGGGTTCCCCAGTATCGGATGCCCATCGAGAAGTACAACAAGGACATCGAATTGGTCACCTCCCTGGAGGCGGTGGATGTCTATCCCAATCACAAAGTGGACGCCGAACGGCTCAAGGAGTTGGACGCCGAGTACGACGCCGTGCTCCTGGCCTTCGGGACCCGGCTCTCCAAGAAGGTCCGGGCCGAGAACGAGCGGGAGGATATGGAAGGCTACTGGGGCGCCATCTCCATGCTGGACAAGGTCAATCTCTGGCACAAGTACCGCATCGGTTCTCCCGCTTCCAATGAGTTGGCGGGCAAGACGGTGGTCTGCGTCGGCGGGGGCTTCACCTCCATGGACGTAGTGCGCTGTGCGGTTCGGGAAGGGGCCAAAAAGGTAATCATGCTCTACCGGCGGGACGAGAAGACCATTATCCGCAACACCACCTACGAGGAGTATCACGAGGCGGTGGAGGAGGGGGTGGAGTTCATCTTCCACACCGCCATCGAGCGGATCGTCGACGAGAACAACAAGCTCAAGAAGCTGATCGTCAACCGCTACGAGTTGGTTCCCGACCCCGACGGCGGCCGCCCCCAGCTGGTCAAGATCGAGGGGGCCGATTTCGAGATCGAGTGCGACTGGCTCATCCCGGCGGTCTCCCAGTCGGCGGATTTGAGCATCCTCCCCGAGGAGTGGGAGCTCAAGCTTACCAGCTGGAACACCCTCCTGACCAACGGCCGGGACTACATGACCAGCCGTCCGGGGCTCTTCGCCGCCGGAGACTGCGAATACGGCCCCATGACCATCGTCAACGCCGTCGGCCAGGCCAAGCGGGCCGCCTCGGTCATCAGCCGCTACATCTACGACGGCAAGGTGAGCCTCACAGACGAGGAGATCATGGAGGACCACCTCAACAAGCTCAAAGTCTACGACAAAAACGAAAAGGTCACCGGCTGGATGCCC
Source organism: uncultured Nitratifractor sp. (assembly GCA_964525335.1). Taxonomy (GTDB): domain Bacteria; phylum Campylobacterota; class Campylobacteria; order Campylobacterales; family Sulfurovaceae; genus Nitratifractor. The sequence continues at coordinate 5,119 of CAZGGT010000042.1, forward strand.
GGCATCCCCCGCCAGGTAAGCGAGAAGCTCAAGGTCGAAGAACGGAAGGACAACAACCGGGAGGTCAACCTGGGCTTCACCGGGGAGCAGGCGATCGCCGAAGCGGAGCGCTGTATGCGCTGTTATTACATTTCGATGGTGGCGGTGTGAAATGAGTGACGTGACGACACAACCCAGAACAGTGACCCTGACCATCGACGGCAAAGAGGTGACGGTAGAGTGGGGGACGACGATCCTCCAGGCCGCCCGGGCCCACGGAATCTATATTCCCACCATGTGCTACCTGAGCAAGGTGGAGCCCATCGGCTCCTGCCGGATGTGCGTCGTGGAGGTCGAAGGGGTCGACGGGATGATCCTCTCCTGCCAGGAGAAGGCGACGGAGGGGGCGGTGGTCCGCACCCAGAGTCCCGAGCTTTTCACCGAGCGGCAGAACATCATGAGGCTCTACGACGTCAACCACCCCCTGGAGTGCGGGGTCTGCGACAAGAGCGGGGAGTGCGAGCTCCAGAACAAGACCCTGGAGTTTGCCGTGGACCGCCAGAGCTTCGCGGCGCGGGACCAACATCGCCCCGTGCAGAACTGGGGCTTCATCAGCTACGATCCTTCGCTCTGCATCATGTGTGAAAAGTGTGTGCGCACCTGTACCGAAGTGGTAGGGGACGACGCACTGGCCATCCATACGGGAGGCTACAAATCCACCATCGTCGCCACCCGGGACCTGAACGAGTGCAGCCAGTGCGGGGAGTGCATGGCGGTCTGTCCCGTGGGAGCCCTGGTGAGCACCGACTTCAAATACAGCGCCAACGCCTGGGAGATGGAGTATGTTCCCGCCAGCTGCGCCCACTGCTCCGCCGGTTGCCAGCTCCATTACAACGTCAAGCACACGGGCATCGACAATCCCGAGCCGAAAATCTACCGGGTCACCAACGAGTTCGAGTTCAGCTCTCTCTGCGGTGCCGGCCGCTTCGGCTACGACTTCGAGAACCGGGGAGCGGAGAAAGATCCGTCCAGGCTGGCAGAAGCGGCGGCGGCTTTCGAAAAAGCGGAGACGATCCGTTTCGCCTCCGTCCTCAGCAACGAGGAGGCGCTCCTGCTGCGGCGCATCGCCGAAAAAACGGGGGCGAAGCTGGTCTGTGACGAGGCCCGGGGGTTCCAGAAGTTCCTGCGGGCCTACCGGGAGGCCTCGGGCCGTTCCCTCCCCGCCGCCGATCTGGATCGTGTGCGCCAAAGCCGGGTGATCGTTACCCTGGGAAGCCGTCTTTTCGACGATGCCCCCATGGTCAAGTTCGCCATCGCCACCGCTACGGTCCGGGAGAAGGCCCAGGTGGTCTATTGCCACCCCATGGAGGATCCCCGGCTGCAGAACCAGGTGACCCAGTACCTCAAGTACGAGGCGGGGAGCGAAGAGGGAGTCGCGGCGCTGCTGGCGGCGACCCTCGTCGACCGGAGCCGGGCTCCCGAGGCGCTGGCGAAGCTCCTGGAGGATCTGGACATCGGCTACCTGAGCGCCGAGAGCAACGTCTCGGAGGAGGAGCTGGATCGACTCAAGTCGACGCTCTGGAAGCGCCGGCGCTTCACCCTGGTGGTGGGGGAGGATCTCTACAACCATCCCCGGGTGGAAAACATCGCCCGGTACCTGGCGGCGATCGAGCGCTACAGCGACTTCGAACTCCTGGCGATTCCCCCGGCGTCCAACACCCTGGGAATCGTCCAGATCTGCGAGCTGGCCGACGGGGCGAGCGGCTACACGGTGGGGGTCAACGCCCCCGGCGACTACGTCCTCAGCGCCCTGGGAGACGGCGACCTGGACCTGCCGGCCATCAACCAGCAGGAGGGGACCCTTACGACCCTGGAGGGGCGGGTGGTTCCTTTCCATCCGGCGCTCCCGTACGGAGGGTACGAGCTCCTGGAGATCGCCCGGGAGCTGGGGTGCGAAACGGAGCGGGAGCATCTGATCGAGCTGACCCCGGAGCTTCCGGCGGAGGAGGGGTACCGGGAGATCGCCTTCGACGATCTGCCCGACTACTTTGACGCCGTGGGAACCGAGCACCGGGGCTATCTCCTGGAGCGCAGGAGCCTGGAGGGGAACGCCCTCCCGGAGGAGCCGGAGGAGCTGGAGAGCTACGACGGGACGATCCTCTACCGTTGCAATCCGGGGCCTCAGTTCTCCCCCTTCACCGCCAAAGCCCACCAGTTGGCACGGGAGGCGGAATTGCGGGGATCGGCCCAGTTCGCCGCCGCGGCGAAACTCTCCGACGGCGATCGGGTCCGCTTCGTCCAGGATGGCATCGAGTACGAGCGGGTGTTTCGGATCGACACGGCGATGAAGGGAACCATCGCCGTCAACCCCGTATTCGACAGGGGGCTAAGGAGCTTTGCGATATCCTCATATCGATTCAGTCCCGTGAAAATAGAAAAGGCAGGGAAGGCCCATGAGTAAGAAAGAGATCACGATTCGCATCGACGGTGTGGAGTGTCGGACGACGGAGGGAGAGTACATTCTCAACGCCGCCCGGGCCAACGGTATCTTCATTCCCGCCATCTGTTACCTGACCCGCTGTTCGCCCACCCTGGCCTGCCGCCTTTGTCTGGTGGAGGCCGACGGCAAGCGGGTCTACGCCTGCAACGCCAAGGCCAAGGAGGGGATGGAGGTGGTTACCACCACCGAGGAGATCCTCGAAGAGCGCCGGGCCATCATGGAGGTCTACGACGTCAACCACCCCCTTCAGTGCGGAGTCTGCGACCAGCACGGGGAGTGCGAGCTTCAGAACTACACCCTGGAGCTGGAGGTCGACAGCCAGCACTACGCCATCGCCGACACCAAACGGGAAACGGTCAACTGGTCGACGGTGCTTCATTACGATGCCGGGCTCTGCATCGTCTGCGAGCGCTGCGTGACCGTCTGCAAAGATATGATCGGCGACAGCGCCCTCAAGACCGGGCCCCGGGGCGGGGACAAGGTGGACAAAGAGTACAAGGAGACGATGCCCAAGGACGCCTACGCCATGTGGAACAAGCTCCAGAAGTCCATCATCGTCCCCAGCAACGGCACCGAGCACACCAACTGCTCCGACTGCGGGGAGTGTACGGCGGTCTGTCCCGTCGGCGCCCTGACCGAGCGGGATTTCGTCTACAAGGCCAATCCCTGGGAGTTGGAGGTGATTCCCGCTACCTGCGCCCACTGTTCCAGCGGCTGTCACCTCTATTACGAGACCCGCTTTGAAAGCATCGACCATCCCGAGAAACGGATCTTCCGGGTTAAGAACGAGTGGAACTACCAGAGCCTCTGCGGCGCCGGGCGTTTCGGTTACGACTACGAAAACCGGGACGTCGTGAAGGACGAGGCGGCCTTCGCCCGGGCGGTGGAGGCGCTGAAGAAGGCGGAGACGATCCGATTCTCTGCCATGATCAGCAACGAAGAGGCCCTGATGCTCCAGCGCCTCAAAGAAAAGCGGGGCGTCAAACTGGTCAACCCCGAGGTACGTCCCTTCCAGCGTTTCCTGGCCGACTACGCCAAGGCCAGCGGCCGCAGCCTCTACGGTTCCGACTACCGGGAGATCATGGAGGAGGCGGACTTCGTCGTCAGCGTCGGGGCGGCCCTGCGCAACGACAACCCCAACGCCCGCTACGCCTTCAACAACGTCCAGAAGATGAACAAAGGGGCGGGGCTCTACTTCCACCCCGTGGGGGACACCCTGGTCCCCACCTTCGGCAAGACGGTGGAGTGCGTCACCCACAAACCGGGGCAGGAGGAACTGGCTCTCTACCTGGTTCTCGACCTTTTCGCCGACAAGGAGTCCCTCCCCGACTATCTCCGGGACTACCTGGCGGGCTTCCACGAGACCCGCAAACGTACCGTCAAAGAGAAGGTGATGAAGGAGGTGGTCGAGACCGTCAAGGACGAGGAGACCGGGGAAGAGAAGGAGGTGAAGAAGAAGGTTCCCGAGACGGTGGAGAAGGAGGTGGAGTACGACCACAACCTTCTGGCCGAAGCCCTGGGCCTCGATCCCGTCGCCTTCGGCGAGAGCTTCGAGAAGATGATGAAGAAGAAGGAGTCCTTCGCCCTCATCGTCGGCGAGGATCTCTACGGCCATCCCCGCCGGGAGAACCTGGCGAAACTGACGGCCCTGGCGGAGAAGCACTGCGGAATGAAGCTGGCGATGATCCCGCCCAAGTCCAACGCCCTGGGCGTGGCGCTGATCTGCGAGCTGGACGACGAGGCCGAGGGCTATACCGTCGGGTACAACCAGCCCGGGGATTTCGTCCTGAGCGCCCTGGGAGACGGCGA
>CAZGGT010000043.1:0-3524 GCA_964525335.1 uncultured Nitratifractor sp.
AAACAGTCTGAGACTGCGTTCATCGAAACGCCCCAATCCGGGGAACAACCGTTTTCGTTCCCACTCACGGGGGCTATGGGGATGGATGCTTCTGATCTCCCTGCTGCCGGGCACCGCCTTCCAGGCCGCCACCATGCAGCAGCTCTTCGAGGGCCTCAAGGGCCACTACCAGACCCAGCTCGGGGAGCTGGAAGTCCGCCAGAGCGTCAACGCCCTGGAGCTGGTCAAGGCCCAGCTCTACCCCACCATCCGCCTCTTCGGCAGCGCCACCCACTACAACAGCCCTACCAACCTCCGGCCCGTCACCCCCACGGAGAACGCCAGGGTCGCCCCGGACCTACCCTTCAGCCGGGACATCTCCCGCATCGGGGCCACCCTCTCCATGCCCCTCTACGTCGCCTCCCTCTACACCCTGGCCGAGCAGGCCGCCGTGATGCAGCGCTCCGCCCGGGAGAAGAAGCGCATCGACATTCTGAAGAACGAAGCGACCCTCGTGGGGGCCAACGCCAACCTCCGCTACCTCGAAGAGCTGCGCCAGGCCCTGCATCAGAAACGCAGCACCCTCCAGACCACCGAAAAGATCGTCCGCTACAAGGTCGAGAGCGGCCGGGCGCCCCGTTCGGCCCTCCTGAAGGTCCAGGACCGGCTGGAGCAGATCGAGATCGCCATCAACTCCCTGGAGATCCAGCGGGAAAACGTCCGGGCCCTCATCGAAAACCTCAGCGGCATCGAGCTCACCCGGGCCGTCCCCATGCGCAAAGGCGGCACCCTGCGCAAAGGGGAGCTGGCACCCCTCCGTCCCCTCCGGGAAAAAGCGGAGGCCGACCGCCTGGCCATCGACGCCCAGCGCAAAAAACTCTACCCCTCTCTCCACCTCAACGCCGACATCTCCCGGGGCTACGGCGAGAGCTACGCCAGCGGGCGTAATGTCCAGCGGGACTACGGCGGCATCGGCGTCACCCTCACGGTCCCCCTGGTGGATCTCCCGAACTACCGGAGCATCGAAAAGGCCCGCCTCGCCCACCAGAAAAGCCAAACCCTGCTGGCTCAGAGCGCCGAGGAGCTCCGCACCCGGGCCCGGAGCCGGAGCCGGCAGCTGCGCCTCCTGCAGCGCAGTCTCTCCCTCCACCGCCGGGCCATCGTCCACCAGAAGCAGCTCCTGAAAATGGCCCGGGCTTCCTATCAGAAGGGACGCATGACCCTGGAGGAGTATCTCCGCTACGTCGACGCCCTCTTCGACGCCCGGGCCCGGTATTTCCAGTCCAAGGCCCAATACTGGCAGACCCTGGCGGAGCTGGCCTTCCTCTACGGCAACGATCTCCAGAAGCTGGTGCGCTGAGGCGCCCCCGATACCCGACACAGAAAGGCAGCCCATGAAACCCCTCCTCAAAATCCTCCTCTTCCTCCTCGTCGCGGCCCTGCTGGTGCTGGGCGGCGTCCGCCTCGTCAAAGCCCGCAAAGCCCAGGAGGCGGCCATCCCTCCCGCGAAAGAGTACGCCGTTTTCATCGAAACCCTCCGGGCGAAAAAGGAGAAGATCACCCTCACCCTCCCCTACATCGCCCTGAGCCGCAACGACAACGACGCCGCCATCGCCTCCAAGATCAGCGCCCGGGTCCTGAGCATCCGCAAAGCGGGCGAACGGGTCAAAAAGGGCGAAGTGATCGTGCGCCTCGACGACCGGGCCCTGCGCTCCGAGCTGGAGGCCCTCGACCACGCCATCGCCAGCGCCCGGGACGAGCTGAGCGCCGCCCAAAGCGCCCTGGAAAACCTGAAGCGGGTCCACCGGCGCACCGCCGGCCTCCTCAAGCTCCAGGGGGCCAGTGAGGAGCAGTATCAGAACGAAGCGGTCAAGATCGCCGAGAGCCGGGCCCGCATCGCCGGCATCCGGGCCAAGATCTCCAAGCTCCGGGCCGACCGGGTGACCCTGGAGGACACCCTCTCCTACACCCTCATCCACGCCCCCATCGACGCCACCGTCTCCGAGAGCCTCGCCAGCGCCGGGGACCTGGCGATGCCCGGCAAGCCCCTTCTCAAGCTCGCCGCCCGGCAGGGCAGCTGGCTCCTGGTCCGCCTCCCCGAGAGTGCTCCGGCGCTCATCTACCGGGGGCGCACCCTCCCCCTGCGGCCCCTCCACTCCACCTTCAACGGCCTCAACGAGTTCCGGGCCGACATCGACACCCCCCTCCCCGCCGGCAACCGGGTCCCGGTGCGGGTGGTGCGCTACCGGGGGCCGGGGGTCCTCCTGCCCACCGACAGCCTCCTCGACGCCAACGGCAAGACCCTCCTCTTCCTCGTCGACGGCAACCGCAGCACCCCCCGTCCGGTCCGCATCCTCGCCAGCGGCGAAGAGGGGGTCCGGGTCCCCGACAGCCTGGCCGGGGCCACCGTCGCCGTGGCCAAGCCCGACATCCTGCTGCGGCTCCTGACGGGCTACCCCTTCGTCGCCACCCCCCGGGAGCGCTGAGTCATGTTCGACTACTTCTACAAGCGCCCCCATCAGCTCTACAGTCTGATCGCCGCCTTTTTCGTCCTGGGGATCCTGGCCCTGGTCACCCTCCCCAAAAACCTCTTCCCCGACGCCAACCGCCCCCAGGTGGTGGTGATCACCCAGGTCCCCGGCGCCACGGCGGAGGTGGCCGCCAGCACCGTCTCCAAGCCCATCGAGGAGGAGATCTCCCGCATCGCCCTGGTCCGGGACGTCAGCTCCGTCAACGTCGCCAACATGTCCATCGTCAAGGCGGAATTCGAATATGAAAAGGGGCTCGAATCCGCCGCCGTGGACGTCTCCAACGCCCTCTCCATCGCCCGGAGCAAACTCCCCCCCGGCGTGACTCCCGCCGTCTACACCGCCGGGGACTTCACCCTCCCGGTGGATGTCGTCACCCTCAGCCCCAAGGACGGCAACCTCAGCGTCGCCGAGCTGCGCAAGATCGCCGACAGCTTCCTCAAGCCGGCCCTCCTGGCCAACCCCGGCATCGGCAACGTGGAGGTCTTCGGCGGCTACCGGAGCGCCATCACCATCGAGATCGACCCCTTCAAAGCCAAGCGCTACGGCGTCGACTTCGACAAGCTCATCAAAACCCTCTTCGCCCTCAACCGCAACACCCCCATCGGCTTCACCCAGGGTAAAGACTCCTTCACCACCATCACCTACTACGGGGAGCGGGACCAGATCCCCCGTCTCCGCCGGCTCCCCATCCGCCCCAACCTCACCCTGGGAGAGATCGCCACGGTGCGCTGGAGCTACCAGAAGCGCACCTCCGGCTACCTGGGCAACGGCCGGGAGGGAATCGCCCTGGCGATCCAGCGGGCTCCCGGGGGCAGCGTGCTCACGGTTTCCAAAATCGCCCGGGCCGAGATCGCCAAACTCGAAAAACTCTATCCCCGGATCCGTTTCGAGATCTCCGACACCCAGCGGGACCTCATCGAGACCGCCAACGACAACATGCTCGAAGCCCTCCGCGACGCCATCGTCTACACCCTCCTGGTGATCATGATCTTCCTGGGGAACTTCCGGGCCATC
>CAZGGT010000044.1:0-10677 GCA_964525335.1 uncultured Nitratifractor sp.
TCGACTACATCAAGCTGGGGCAGAACGCCACCACCCTCAGCGGCGGGGAGGCCCAGCGGATCAAGCTGGCCAAGGAGCTGAGCCGCAAGGACACCGGCCGCACCCTCTACATCCTCGACGAGCCCACCACCGGCCTGCACTTCGCCGACGTCGACCGCCTGACGGGAGTGCTGCACCACCTGGTGGACCTGGGCAACAGCGTCATCGTCATCGAGCACAACCTCGATATGGTCAAAAACGCCGACTACATCCTCGATATGGGCCCCGAAGGTGGTAACAAAGGCGGTCGGATCGTCGCCGTCGGCACCCCCGAAGAGCTGGCGGCGGCCTACCGGGAGACCGGTAGCTACACGGGGGAGTACCTGGCCAAGGAGTTGGGGATGGAGCAGCCTTCCTGAATCTATTCGCGTCGCTGAGGGGGAGGGGGTCGGCGGGAATGAACTTCGTTCCCGCCCGGCGGAGGACTATGGAGCCGATGGCACGCTCCCGGAGGCATCGGCGCGTTCTTTTCAGAGCTCCTTGAGGACGAGGACCGGCTGGTCCGGAGAGAAGCGCTCCATCTCTTTGAGCGTGGCCATGAGCGCCATGAGTTTGTTGCGGACCTCCAGTTCCTCCAGTTCGGGTTTGGAGTCGGCGACCACGCCGGCGCCGGCCTGGAGGACGATGAAATCGGGCTTGATCAGGGCCGTGCGGATGGCGATGGCGGAGTCCATGTCGCCGGTGAAGGAGAAGTAGCCGACGCTGCCGGAGTAGAAGCCCCGTTTGAGCCCTTCGAAGCGGGCGATGAGCTCCATCGCCTTGATCTTGGGGGCGCCGGTCATGGTGCCGGCGGTGAAGGTGGCCCGGAAGAGGTCGAACATATCTTTGCCTTCGTCGATCTGGGCCACCACGTCGCTGACCATGTGCATGACGTGGGAGTACTTTTCCACCCGCATCATCTCGGGGACGGTGACGGTGCCGGTGCGGGCGACCCGGCCCACGTCGTTGCGTCCCAGGTCCACGAGCATCAGGTGTTCGGCGCACTCTTTGGGGTCGCTCAGCATCTCCTGCTCCAGCTCGTGGTCCCGCTGGGGGGTGTCGCCCCGCTTGCGGGTCCCGGCGATGGGGCGCAGGAGGATCTCCCCCCGGGTGAGGCGCACCATTACCTCCGGGGAGGATCCGCAGATGCTGAACTCTTCGTAGTCCAGGAGGAAGAGGTAGGGGGAGGGGTTCTTGGAGCGCAGGACCCGGTAGAAGCTCAGGGGGTCGACGTGGCCCCGCTGGGTGTAGCGGTTGGAGGGGAGCATCTGGAAGACGTCCCCGGCGCGGATGTGCTCCTTGGCCTCCTCCACGATCTCCATGAAGCGTTCCGCCGAAATGGCGAAGGCTCCTTCCCCTTCCAGGCGGGCGGGCTGAAACGGCAGAGGCTGGTGGGGCCGGGGCAGCAGCGCCGCGACCCGCTCCAGCAGCTCCGGATGCTCCCCGTCGGGGTCGATGAGGGTCAGCTCCGAGCTTTTGTGGGAGAAGCCGATGATGAGCTTGGGGCGGATCAGGTCCAGGTCGGGAGTCTGCAGCGGATCGTGGAGCCCGTCCATCCACTCCCGGAGTACCGGTTCGAAGACCCGGACCATGTCGTAGGCGATGAAGCCGATGAAGCCGTCGACGAAGGAGAAGCCCGCTTCGGCGGCGAGGGTCCGATAGCGTTCGGCATCGAGCTTCCGGTAGTAGGACTGGAGGAAATCGAAAGGATCTTCTTCCAGCCTTTCCGTCTGTCCCTCTTTTCCGATGAAAGTGGTGACGTTGTCCCGGTAGATCAGCCGCTCCTTGGCTCCGACGACGATGAAACTGAAGTTCCCCTCCTCGGAGGTGACGACGCTTTCGAAGAGCATGGTCACTTCGTCGGGATAGAGCTTTTTGATCTCCCCGTAGAGGGCGACGGGGGTGAGCTGGTCGAAGAGGTAGCTGCGCAGCATCACTTCTTCCTGACGACGAAGCCGTCGATTCCGATCTTCTCTTTGACCTCGGGGAGTTTCGCCTTGGCTTCGCCGTAGCTGCCGTAGGAGCCGATCCGCACTTTGATCATGTTGCCGGTCTTGACCAGGATGGGTTCATAGCCGGCGGCTTTGATCTTGTCCAGGAACTTTTGGTTGGGCATCCGTTTGAAAGAGCCCACCTGGATGTAGTAGGTTTTCCGGGAGCTTGCGCTACTCTGAGGGGTGGGGTTTTTCTTGAAAAGCCGGGCCGGGTTTGGCTTGGGTTTGGGATGACGTTCGGGTTTGCTTTTCACTTTGGGAGCCGGAGTTTTGGGAGCGGGCTTGGTTTCGATCTTCATAGGACTCTTCCGGGAAGGACGGGGTCTGGAAGGGGTCGGTTTGGGCCGGGGAGGCGCGATGGGCTTGAGTTCGGCGCTTTTGGGCAGAGATTCGTCGCTGATGGGTTTGAGATCGTCGGGGACGCTTTCGACGGGATGGGCTTTTTTCGGAGCGGCGGCGCCGCCGTTCTTGGGCGCGACTACGCCGGTGATTTCGGTCGGTGCGGTCTCCTCGATCGTTTCGGGTCCGCTGAAGATCATTTTGGCCAGGAGGATTCCGACGATCACGATGATCAGAAGGAGGGCGACGAGGGTCAGAACGTTCTTGGATCTGCCGCCGCCCGGTTCGGGGTCGCTGATGATGAGGTCGTCGAGATGATGATCGTTCATGCTTGGAACTCCGCGCGTGAGATTGTCATCGATTATAACCTAAAGAATCTGAGCATTATATTAGTTAATATATCCGTAGGGAAGAGGCAGGATATTGTAGGCTTCGGGAAGCCTGCGGTCCGGAAGGATACGCCAGGTTTTGGCGAGACGGGTCTCGAGCATCTCGGAGATTCGGCTGCCCAGCCGGTGGAGCTCTTCGAGGCTTTGGGGGCCCGGAAACAGGACAACGGAACGGTTTCGGGGCCGTTCGCCCCGGTAGAGACGGTACCGGGTGATTCCCAAGTGGACGAAAAGATGCAGAAGGGTCTGCAAAAAACGTTCCGGTTCTTCTCCCGTATAATCGATAAAAATCTTGTCGCCCCGCTCCTCCCGAATCAGCGGAATGGCCAGGGTGAGTTCCCGGCGGAGGTGCTGGCGCAGCAGTACGTCGTTGGGGGGCGTATCGAGTCGTCGGTATTTGCTGTAGAAGGTGCGTCCCCCGTACTCGATGCGTTCGACGATGCCCCCGCTGCGCAGATAGCAGTGGTCCGCATCCGCGCTCAGTCGCTCCAGTTCTCCGAGAAAGGAGGGCTCAGTAGATGGGCCGGTCATAGATGACGAAGTTGAGGGCGAGTTCCTTCATCTCTTCACGGATTTTGGCGTGGAGTTCGTGGTCGTCGATCCGATCGAGCACGTCGCAGATGCGGTTGGCGATCAGTTCGAATTCCGCCTCCTTCATCCCCCGGCGGGTGAGGGCGGGGGAGCCGATGCGGATGCCGCTGGTGACGAAGGGGCTGCGGGTTTCGCCGGGGACGGTGTTTTTGTTGACGGTGATGCCGGCGCGGCCCAGGGCGGCGTCGGCGTCCTTGCCGCTGAACTCCTTGTCGAGGAAGCTCACCAGGACCAGGTGGTTGTCGGTGCCGCCGCTGACCACGTCGTAGCCCCGCCGCATCAGGACGTCGGCCAGGACCCTGGCGTTGGCCTTGACCTGTTTGGCGTAGGTTTTCCACTCGGGGGCGAGGTTGTGCTTGAAGCCCACGGCCTTGGCGGCGACCACGTGGACCAGGGGGCCGCCCTGGAGGCCGGGGAAGATGGCGGAGTTGATCTTCTTGGCGATCTCCTCGTCGTCGGTCATGATGGCGCCGCCCCGGGGGCCGGCCAGGGTCTTGTGGGTAGTCGTGGTGACCACATGGGCGTGGGGGAAGGGGCTGGGGTGCTCCCCGGCGACCACCAGGCCGGCGATGTGGGCGATGTCGGCGAAGAGGATCGCTCCCACTTCGTCGGCGATCTCCCGGAATTTGGCGAAGTCAATCTCCCGGGGATAGGCGCTGGCGCCGCAGACGATGATCTTGGGCCGGACGATCCGGGCGATGTCGCGGACCCGCTCGTAGTCGATGCGGCCGTCGAGTTCCACGCCGTAGGTGAAGCTTTGGTAGTTCTTGCCGGAGAAGCTCACTTTGGAGCCGTGGGTGAGGTGGCCGCCGTGGCTCAGGTCCATGCCGAGGATCTTGTCGCCGGCCTTGATGAGGGCCGCGTAGACGGCGCCGTTGGCCTGGGAGCCGCTGTGGGGCTGGACGTTGGCGTATTCGCAGCCGAAGAGCTCCCTGCAGCGGTCGATGGCCAGCTGCTCGACCCGGTCGGCGTATTCGCAGCCGCCGTAGTAGCGCTTGGCGGGGTATCCCTCGGCGTATTTGTTGGTAAAGACCGATCCCATCGCCTCCATCACCTCGGGGAAGGTGAAGTTTTCGCTGGCGATCATCTCCAGGTGCTCGGTCTCCCGCTTCAATTCCGCTACGATGGCTTCGTAGACCTCGGGGTCGAAAGATTCGATGAAATAACTCATATCATTCCTTTGCTTCGTTGGATTCGTCGTTGTCGTCGCTTTCCGCTTTTTCCATCCCTTTCTCCGGCCGCATGGCGGGGAAGAGCAGCACGTCGCGGATGGAGTGCTGATCCGTCAGGAGCATCACCAGGCGGTCGATGCCGATCCCCTCGCCCGCGGTGGGGGGCATGGCGTAGCTGAGTGCCCGGACGTAGTCCAGGTCCATATGCATCGCCTCGTCGTCGCCGGTGGCCTCTTTGGCCTCCACCTGCATCCGGAAGCGCTCGTACTGGTCCAGGGGGTCGTTGAGTTCGTTGAAACCGTTGGCGATCTCCTTGCCCGCGATGAAGAGCTCGAAGCGCTCGGCGATTTCGGGGTTCTCGTCGCTGCGGCGGGCCAGGGGGGAGATCTCCACGGGGAAGTCCACCACGAAGGTGGGGTCGATCAGCTTCTCCTCCACGAAGGCGTCGAAGAGCTCCGCCTGGAGGTAGCCCAGGCTGAGATTGGGGTCGGTCTCGACGCTGTGCTCTTTGAGGTAGGCGCGGGCCCGCTCTCTGTCGTGGATCACCGCTTCGGGGACGCCGCCGATGCTGCGGATCGCCTCCAGGTAGCCCACCCTGCGGAAGGGGGTGGAGAAGTCCACTTCCTGCTCGCCGTAGGGCAGCTTCCTGGGCAGCCCCAGGTGCTCGAAGAGGTAGTCGAAGAGGCGCTCGGTGAGGGCCATGAGATCCTCGTAGGTGTGGTAGGCCCAGTAGTACTCGATCATGGTGAACTCGGGGTTGTGGGTGTGGTCCATCCCTTCGTTGCGGAAGTTGCGGTTGATCTCGAAGACCGCCTCCATGCCGCCGACCACCAGGCGCTTGAGGTAGAGCTCGGGGGCGATGCGGAGATAGCGGTCGACTCCCAGGGCGTTGTGGTGGGTGACGAAGGGGCGGGCGTTGGCCCCGCCGGGGATCGGGTGCATCATCGGGGTCTCCACCTCCAGGAAGCCCTGCTCCTCGAAGAAGCGGCGGATGAGGCTGACGATGCGGCTGCGGAGCCGGAAGGTCTCCTTGACCTCGGGGTTCATGATCATGTCGAGGTAGCGCTGGCGGTAGCGGAGCTCCTGGTCCTGGAGGCCGTGAAACTTTTCGGGCAGGGGGTGGATCGCTTTGGTGACGATCCGCAGGTCGGTGCAGTGGAGGGTGATCTCCCCGGTGCGGGTGACGAAGGGATACCCCTCGGCCTCCACGATGTCCCCCACCTCGATGAGCTTCTTGATCTTGTTGTAGTACCCCTCGGGGAGGTCGTCGCGGTTGTAGTAGATCTGGACCAGTCCGTCGCCGTCCTCGATCTTGGCGAAGGCGGCTTTGCCCATGATGCGGATGAACTTCACCCGGCCCGTGAGGCGGTAACGGCGGTCGGGGGCGCTGCGCTCTCCCTCGGGACGTTCGAGCAGGTCGGCGTTCTCGTCGAGAAATCTTTTGGAGGGGGTGCCTTTTTTGACGCCGGCGGGATAGGGATTGATCCCCTCGGCCCGCAGGGTCTCGGCCTTTTTGATCCGTTCCTGGATGTACTGGTTGTCGTCGAATATCAAGGGTTCTCCTCGTGGGAATGGTGTGAATGGTGTTCCCGGCACTCTTTGCAGATGCCGAGGATCTTCATGGTATGGTCGGTGATGGTGAAGTCGAATTTCTTCCCCACCTCCTCCTGGCGCGCTTCGATCACCTCGTCGACAAATTCGATGATCCGGCCGCACTCGGTGCAGATCAGGTGGTCGTGGTGCTTTTTCATGCCGATCTCGTAGCGTTTGCCCGCCTTGCCGAAGGAGATCGATTCGGCGAGACCCTCCTCTTCCAACAGGGCCAACGTCCGGTAGACGGTGGCGATCCCCACGTTGACCCGGGGGCTTCCGGCCCGGATCAGGCGCTGGATCTCTTCGGGGGAGAAGTGTCCTTCGTTTTCGTAGAGCGCTTTGAGGACCAGCTCTCTCTGGCGGGTGAATTTTAGTTGCTTTTTTTTGAGGATCCTCTTAAGTTCCTGGAGTAGGTAGGGGTAGTCGACCATTGGGACCGGGCCTCACTTTTTGCCGTGGGTGGTGGGGATGGGATGGCCCTGGGGGCTAAAGCGGATCAGGGCCGAGCCGGTCGAGATCAGGACGGGGAAAATCAGAGAGCTTTTGGCATGGCGTTGGAGGCTCTGGCGGATGGGTGGAGTCCGGTAGAGCGCCGAGAGGATCATGGCGAAGACCAGAAAATATTTGGTCGTGGCGATCAAGAAGCCGGCGAAGCGGCTCAGAGGCGAGGGAACCGCCTCGGGATTCCCGTTCGCCAGGGCACGCTCCAGGAGGGTGGCGCCGCCCCAGATGAGGAGCAGAACCAGCAGGAAAGCGAGAAGGCGCAGGATGGCGGGATTGCCCGGATGGAAGAGGTGGCTTTCTACCAGCCGGGCCAGCGGGTCGGCCGTCCGGGAAGCGACGAAAACCCCGCCGATGAGACCGAGGAAGGTGAAGAGCTCTTTTCGTGCGCCGTTGAACGCTCCCTTGAGTCCGAGGACGAGGGTCAACGGAACGACGATGAGATCGATGGGGTTGAGGACCATGGGACGTCTCCTTCGCTTTAGAGCATCCGCCGGAGCTCGTCGGGCTTGTTGGACCACTGCAGGGCGTTTTCCCGGGTGATGAGGCCCTGGCGGACGAGTCGGGCCATCACCTGGGTCTGGGTCTGCATCCCGCTCTCTTCCTGTCCCAGCTGCATGGCGGAATAGATCTGGTGGACCTTGTCTTCCCGGATCAGGTTGGCGATGGCGTGGTTGGTCACCAGGATTTCCGGAACGGCGACCCGTCCTCCGCCGATTTTGGGCAGGAGTACCTGGGAGATGACCGCCACCAGGGAACTGGAGATCATGGCCCGGATCTGGGGCTGTTCGTCGCCGCTGAAGACGTCGATGATCCGGTTGACGGTGCCGGGGGCGGAGTTGGTGTGCAGGGTGGCGAAGACCAGGTGCCCGGTTTCTGCGGCGGTCAGGGCGGCGGCGATGGTCTCCTTGTCCCGCATCTCTCCGACCAGGATGATGTCGGGGTCTTCCCGCATGGCGTACTTGAGGGCGGAGGCGAAGTTTTTGGTGTCGTCGCCGACGCTGCGGTGGGAGAAGACGCATTTTTTGTGTTGGTGGACGAATTCCACGGGATCTTCCACCGTGAGGATGTGTTTCGACTCGTTTTCGTTGATCTCGTTGAGCATCGCCGCCAGGGTGGTCGATTTACCGGATCCGGTGGGGCCGGTGACGAGAATCAGCCCTTTTTCCCGTTTGATGATCTTCCGATAGACGAGCGGAGCGTCGATGTCGTCGAGGGAGGGGACCTCCAGCGGAATGATCCGGAACGCCGCGGCCATGTCGCCCAGGGTGCGGTAGTAGTTGACCCGGAAGCGTCCGATCCCTTCCAGTTCGACGGCGAAGTCCAGCTCGTGCTCTTCCTCGAAACGCTTTTTCTGCTTTTCGGTCAGCAGGGCGTAACACATCTCTTCGATGTCTTCTCCCGTCAGTTTGGGCATATTGACGGGGCGGAGTTTTCCGTCGACCCGCAGCAGCGGCTCTTTTTTGGAGATGAGGTGAAGGTCGGAAGCGTTGTGGACGACGACGCTCTGAAGCAGTTTTTTGATGTTGAAGGCGGACATGGGGACCCTTTCAGAAATCTCAGTCGATGATGGCGGGGACGATGAAGAAATCGTCGCGACTCTCGGGAGCGTGCTCCAGGATGATCCGGGAAACTTCGGGATCGCGTTCGGGGCGGTCCTCCCGCATGGGGGTTCCTCCCTCCAGCGTGGAAAAATAGCTGTCGAGGTGATCGGTGTCGAGTTCGCCGAGGTTCTCGACATATTCGAGGATCTCCGTCAACTGCCGGAGGATCTCCTCCCGTTTCTCATCGGCGACCCGAAGGTGGGAGAGTTTTTCGAGTTTGTCCAGTGTCTGGTGATCGATCTGCACGTACACATCCTTTCGGCACGGGTGTGGAAAAATTTGGGGATATTATATTAGGAAAACGGTTAAGAACCCATCTCAAAGATTCCGAAAGCGCGAAAAGAACGGCGAAAAGGCCGTGTTCGGGGCGGTCGGGGGGACGGAGATCGCCGACAATCGGAATGAAGGGTTCTTCTTCCCTTCCGGGGTGTATAATGCGGGAAAAACTTTCCGGGACCTGCGGTCGGATCCCGCGACGAAAGGCGGTGAGGGGATGAGATGGAGCGAAAGCTGGCTGGAGGGCGAGGCGGTGGATTCGGCTCAGTTGGAAGCCCTGTTGAACGCCCGGGAGAAGGGAGAAGCCGATTTTCTCCTGGTGGATGTCCGGGAGCCCTGGGAGTATGAGATGGGGCACATTCCCGGCGTCGATCTGCTGCGACCCACGACGGCGTTCCGCCGCTGGGCGAAGGAACTGGTGGCCCAGACGCAGGATCGTCCCGTGATCCTCACCTGCCGGACCGCCAACCGTACCGGGATGCTTCAGCCGCTGCTTCGGCGGATGGGCCACCCCCGGATCATCAACCATACCGGGGGCATCGTCGCCTGGACGGGCCCCCTGGAAACGGGAGGATACGAAGAATGAACGTCGTCGATCTGTTGATCCGCCTGCTCTCCGCCCCGTCGGTCACGCCCGATGACGGCGGACTGATGGAGTTCGTCGAAGAGTATCTGCCCGGATTCGAAGCGATCCGGGTGGACGAAGGCGGGGTAAAAAACCTTTTTATGTATAAAAAATTCGGGGAAGGGAAGCATCTCTGCTTCGCCGGGCATGTGGACGTGGTGCCCCCCGGAGAGGGGTGGGAGAGCGATCCCTTCGTGCCGGTGATCCGCGACGGAATGCTCTACGCCCGGGGGGCGCAGGATATGAAGAGCGGGGTGGCGGCCTTCCTGGAAGCGATGCGGCGGACCGAAAAGTTCAACGGAACCCTCTCGCTCCTGCTCACCTCCGACGAGGAGGGAGACGCAACCTATGGGACGCAGATCGTGCTGCGGCATCTCAAAGAGATCGGAATGCTTCCCGACTACGCCGTCGTCGCCGAACCCACCTGCGAGGAGCGTTTCGGGGATGCGATCAAAATCGGTCGCCGGGGCTCCATCAACGGCCGGGTGCTCCTGCGCGGCCGCCAGGGGCACGCCGCCTATCCCGAAAAAGCCGACAACCCCATCCACCGGATCGCTCCCGTCCTGCCGAAAATCGCCGGGGTCCATCTCGACGAGGGGGATGCCCACTTCTCCCCCAGCACCCTGGTGATCACCGACATCCGTGCCGGAATGGAAGTGACCAACGTCACCCCGGGAGAGCTGAAGATGATGTTCAACCTCCGCAACTCCACCAAAACGAAGAAGGAGGATCTGGAGCGCTTCGTCCGGGAGGCCCTGGAGGGGCTCGACTACGAGCTGGAACTCTCCCAGACCGCCAAACCCTTCGTCACCGATCCCGACACCCGGATCGTCAAGCTCCTGGACGCCGCCATCGAGGCGGAGACGGGTCTGACGCCCAGACACTCCACCGCCGGTGGAACCAGCGACGCCCGTTTCTTCGGGGAGTACGGGGTGAAGGTGGTGGAGTTCGGCACCCGCAACGACACCCTCCACGCTCCCAACGAACGGGTGGCGATCGAAGAGGTGGAGGGGCTCTTCCGGGTCTTTCGCCGGGTGATCGAGAGCTTCTGATGCAGCTCTGGCATCTGGTGGTCCTGAGCTTCCTGGCGGAATTGCTCGAACTTTCCTGGCAGTATGCGCCAACCCTGCGGCAGGTCCTGGAGCGGGTCTACGCGCTCTATCGTCGATCGGTCTTTCTGCTTCTGCTGGGACACACCGGCTATCTCTATCTGCTTTGGCTCTCCCTCTACTACGACCTGCTCAATTGGCCCATCATCCTGGCCATCGCCCTCAAAACCCTCGATATCTTCACTAAGATCGAAATGGTCCGCAAGCTTTTTATACGGGAGGAGAAAGACGAAGTCCTGGGAGAGATGCTGGAGATGCCCTTCCCCCTCTGGCTCTGGCTCCTGGGGCCGCTCACCTATCCCTGGCTGGTCTGGCTGGCTCTCCGACCGGCGGGAATTTGACAATTAAAGAGAAAAAGCATTATAATGGCGCCACTACAGATGACGTGCTTCGAAGGCCGGGTAGGCGGCTGCCGAGTGAAGACATCCTCCACTCATCTCTGCACACCATAATTTTTACAGATTAA
>CAZGGT010000045.1:0-3545 GCA_964525335.1 uncultured Nitratifractor sp.
AGGGGCTTGAGGAGGAGGAACTGGAGGGTCGACGTGTCCTGGAACTCGTCCAGCAGGATGTGGTGGTAGCGGCTGTCGAGGCGGAAGGTGAGAAAATCCCGGGAGATCGCCTCGTAGAGCAGCCGGTAGGTGAAGGCGGCCAGGTCGTCGAAGCTCAGGATGCCGCTCTGCCTGGCCCGGGCGATGCGGGCGTTGCGGTAGTGGTCGTAGAGCTCCATCAGGTGGGCCAGGACCGTTCGCTCCCGCCGCCCCATCCACTCGGCAACCAGCGCCCGGAGCCGCTGATAGAGGGCATCGATGGAGGGGTCGTTTTCCAGGGCCTTTTTGTAGAAACTGTGATCGAAAAGGCTGGCCTTCTCGAAGAGGTTTTTGGCGGCGAGCTCCGATACCGGCATGGGGAGGAAATTGGCCAGGGCCCGCGGGGCCGCTTCCGCCCGCTGCAGGCGCGTCAGGATCTCCTCCCGCAGGGCGTCGATGGGCTCCTCCAACTCCCCGGGATCGGCGGGGAGATAGCGGGTCCCGGGCAGGAGCGGGTCGAGGCGGTAGAGCGCCTCCATCCCCTCCAGCATCTCCCCCGCCCGGCGCTTCTGCATCTGGAGGGCGAGCTGCACCAGGCTCCCCATGAGCCCGGCCCGCTCCACCTCTTCCAGAAAGGCCCGCTCCAGGGCCTCCCCCGTCTCCTCCCGGGTCGAAAAGTCGGGCTCCAGGCCGATCTCCAGGGCTCCGGAGCGCAAAACCGAGACGAAGAAGCTGTCGAGGGTGACGATGGAAGGCGACCCGGCGAGAAAACGCTCCAGGACGCCGGGGGCCCGGGCCTTCAGCTCCTCTTCCGAAAAGCCCGTGACCCGGGAGAGCTCCGCCAGGAACCCCGCATCCTCCCCCAGATGCTTCAGGGAGCGGACCACCCGCTGACGCATCTCCGCCGCCGCCTTGTTGGTAAAGGTCGCCGCCAGGATCGCCGAAGGGCTCTCCCCCAGAAAGAGCAGCGCCAGGTAGCGCACGCTCAGTGCGAAGGTCTTGCCGCTCCCCGCCGACGCCGAAAGAGCCAGAAAAGGCTGAAAACTCACGATGATTCCCTTGAAAGTATCTGCTGGAAATATTCTACCCGAACGAAACGGGAAGCATAAGGCCAAAAGTCGAGGCGAAGAACTGAAAAAAGCTCAAAGCGAAAAGCGAAAAGCGGAGGGCTTAGAGCTGAGAGCGGAAAGCTGATATCGCTCAACAAATTTTATCTGCCGGAAACCAACGACCAACGACTTGCGACTTGCGACCATCATCCAAAATCCACCATCCAAAATCCACCATCCTCAAAGATACTCCCCCCTCTCACACAACAACCGGTAGGGACAGTAGCGGCAGCGCTGGAGATCCTCGCATTTCGCCGCTTCGAAGCTCCGGGTGGCGCGCAGCTCCTCCAGGCGCTTCATGAGCCACTCCTCCTTCTCCTCCGCCCCCGGGAGCTCCTGATAGCTGGGCGACTCGAAGAGGCGGACGAAGGCGAGCCGCAGGTCGGGATAGCGCTCCCGCAGCAGGAGCCGGTAGATGCTCATCTGGAAATCGCTCAGTTTCTCCAGATCCTTCACCCGCGTCGCCCCGGCGGTGGAACCGCTCTTGTAGTCGAGAAGCATCCGCTCCTCCCCCCGGCGGTCGAGGCGGTCGATGCGCCCCCCGAAGCGCAGTCCCGCCAGCTCCCCCTCCACCGGCAGCTCCCGGGCCTCCACCCGCCACCCCTCGGCGAAGTGCCGGATCTCCTCCCGGATGAACGGCTCCAGCCGCCGCTCCCAGAGCCCCCTGCGATAGGCGTTTTCCGGGCTGTCGGGGAGCAGCTCTCCCAGGAGGCGGCGGATCTCCCGGAGCATCGTCTCCTCGTCCGGGAACCGGTCGCGCCCCTCGTAGAGGCGCTGGAGCAACCCGTGGAGGAAACTCCCCTCGTTGAGCTCCTCCTCCTTCGGCTCGGGAATCTTCTCCAGGTAGCGGTAGAAGAAATGTCGCCGGCACTCCAGCCAGCTCTTGAGCATGGAGGGGGACCAGAGCAGCGCTTCGGGGGCGAAAGCCTCCACGACGATCTCCTCCCGGGGGGCGGAGCGCCCTTCACCCAGGTAGAGGAGCTCCCGGGGGGCCGTCACCGCCTCCCCCTCCTCCAGCCCCAGCTCGTAGAGGAAGCGGCTGGGCAGGCGGCTCTCCGCCCCGGCGTAGAGGATCACGGTCCGTCCCGACCGTTCCATCAAGCGAAAGTAGTACTGCTTCTGGAGCGCCTCCCGGTCCCGGCGCGCCGGCAGCCCGGCAAACTCCCGCACCCGGCTGTCGAGGAAGCGGTCCTTGCCCGTGGCGGCGGGAACGGTCCCTTCGTTGAAATCGACGATCACCACCCCGTCGAAGGCGAGGCCCCGGGTCTCCAGGACCCCCATCACCGTCACCTTCCCGCCCCGGACATCGTCGAGGCGCAGGGATTCCAGGCGCCGCAGCCAGAGGAAAAGCCACTCCTTGAGAGTAAAACGCTCCGGGGCAAAGAGGCGGCGAAACTGAAGGGCGCTCTCCTCCAGCTCCTCCGCCTCCTCGGGAAGCCCCAGCCCCTCCAGGCGCCGGAAAAACTCCTCCACCGTCACCCTCTCGGCGGGTGCCAGGGCCTCGAGAGGCTCCCCCGCCAGGCCGTAGCGCTCCAGCTGCCGCCACGCTGTCTCGTCGTAGCTGCGCCACCACCGCTCCAGGGCTCTGAGGAGCCGGAAATAGGGGCGTCCGCGAAAGTCGAAGCCCATGGCGAAGTTGAGATTCTCCATCCGGTCGAAGAGGAAGAACGCCTCCGCCATCCCCTCGTCGGGGAGCACCAGGGCGATGCGCTCCGGGGCCATCCCCCCGTCGACCATCTCCTGGATCTTCTGCAAGGCGACCGCGATCTGTTCGTAACGCTCCGAGACCCGCAGCACCTCCGCCTCCACACGGCGGGGCCGCTTCCTCGCCTCCAGGATCTCCCCGCTCCCCAGGTCGAAGAGGATCTCCGAATCCTCCGGCAGTTCCACGCCCCGCTCGGCGAAACGCTCCAGGACCTTGCGGTTGAAGGGGGTGCTGCGCAATCCGATCCGCAGCGGCACCCTCCGGGCCACCCGCCCCATCAGCTCCAGCTCGAAACGGCTGGGATACCCCTCGATATGGATCAGGATCTCCCGGAAATTTGCCAGGAATCCCTCGTGGATCTCCGCCTCTTCCGGCCAGAACATCCGGTCGGTCCAGCCCCGCCGGTGGAGAATCTCCCGGTAGTTCTCCCGCAGCCGCTCCAGGATCTCCAGGTGCTCGGCGTACTCGGCGTAGGCATCGGCCCGGGCCAGCTCCTCCATCGTCACCCCCTCCCAGGCGATCTCCTCGAAAAAGCGGAAAAAGTCGTCGCTGCGGGTGAAAAAGCGCACCATCGCCCGGTTGACCGCCAGCTTCGAAAACTCCTCGAAATCCGCCGCCTCCCGCAGCAGAAGCACCCGCTGCATCGGATCCACCATACTCCGCCCCGGCACCAGCGCCACCCGGCGGTAAAAGTCGTCGATCCGCATCATCCG
>CAZGGT010000046.1:0-3232 GCA_964525335.1 uncultured Nitratifractor sp.
GAAAAGGGTTTGACGTATTTCATTTCGAAGCCGCTCTCCTCCAGCTCCCGGCTGAGCATTTCGCTGGTGAGGAACTCTTCGATGGAGTCGGGGAGGTAGCGGTAGGCGGCGTAGTTTTTGCTCACCAGGCCGCCGACGGCGGGGAGGATCTTTTTCATGTAGAGGTCCACCAGGGGGGCGGTGAGGCTCCGTTTCTCCTGCTTGGTAAACTCCAGGATCACGACGATCCCGCCGGGTTTGAGGGCGCGGTGGAACTCCCGGAGCGCCTCCTTGCGGTCGACCACGTTGCGGATGCCGTAGCTGATGGAAATGATCTCGGTGCTCTCGTCCTCCAGGGGGAGCTCCTGGGCCTTCCCCTCGATGAATTCGGCGAAATCGACCTTTTTGCGGGCCACCTCCAGCATCCCTACCGAAGGATCGATCCCCACGAAACGCTCCACGTCGATCCCCTTGAGCTTCGCCCGGTCCCGCCAGTGCAGGAGCAGGTCTCCCGTCCCGGTGGCGACGTCGGCGATCCGCCCGATGCGGTCCTGGCCCAGGATCTCGTAGGCTTTGTCGCATCCCTTCTTGCGCCACTGCACGTCGATGCCGAAGCTCAAGACCCGGTTGGCCAGGTCGTAAGTCCCGGCGATTTCGTCGAACATGTGGACGATCTTGTCCTGCTTTTCCTTTCTGTCCAAAACGGTGTCCTCTCAACAGATCTTGATGGGATTATATCAGCGGCAACTGATGATTGGAAGGTTCACCGAGAGCGCCCCTTTTCGATATGTTGACATATGATAGATGATGTAATATACTCTTCTCATGAATTTCAACTGGGACCGAGAGAAAAACAAAACGCTCAGAAGAGAACGGAATGTCTGTTTCGAAGATGTGGTGGCTCTGATCGAGGAAGGAAAGGTGCTGGAGATCATCCGGCACCCCAACACCGAGCGATATCCCCATCAAAAAATCTATCTCGTTCTCCTGAACGGGTACGTCCATATGGTTCCCTACGTGAGGACGGAGAACGAGATCTTTCTCAAGACCATCATTCCCAGTCGAAAGATGCACAGACTCTACAAAGGAGGCGAAGAATGAAACTGGATGCCTATGAAGCGGAACTTCTCGAAGCGGTGGAGCACCGTTCCCAATTCGACAGCGTCGAAAACTTCGAAGAGGAATTGGCCCTGGCGAAGGAGGCCGCCCGAAACTTTCTGAACAAAAACAGAAACATCAATATCCGTATCCCCGAATACGATCTTTTGATGCTGAAACGTAAAAGCGCGGAATTGAACATACCCTATCAGACGATTCTCTCTTCCCTGATCCATCAATATGTCACCGAAAAGATCAAACCGACGCTTTGATTCGATCTCGGCAGGAAATCAGGAGAGAGATAGATTGGCCGACATCCGAATGAGCCCCAAAGACAAAATCGAGATGCCAAGCGGGCACCATTCCCCGGAACATACCCGAATCCTCGAAGAAGTCGTCACTTCTCTCATTCAGGTAAACGAGGGAAAAACGGTAACGCTGTACGAAGCCGTCGAAAAAGCGAAAAAATACTGTCGCATCTCCCGAAAAAGTTTCTCTCCCCGATCATTCAATCGCCAAAATCTCCCCTGAACCGGTTCCAGAGCACCCAGTCCATTCCGATACGGCCCTGGTGGAGAAACTCCAGCTCCGCATCGACGTCGTAGCCCGAGGGGTGGCTGCTGAGCCTGGGCGTCTGATAGAGCAGGAGCCAGTCGATCCGCTCCTGCAGGGCCCGGAGCATCCCCTCGCCCCCCTCCACCAGCAGGAAGGCGGGACGCGCCAGGAGAGGTTCCAGGTCGTCGGTGATCCGCACCTCCCTCCCCTCGACCCCGAAGAGGGGGATGCTCCGGTCGAAGGCCTCCTGCCGGGAGTAGATGGTGACGTCGGGCGGGGCTTCTCCCGTGAAGCGGCAGTCGAGTCGGGGACGGTCGGCCCGGACCGTCCCCCCGCCGATGAGGAGCTCATCGGCCACGGCCCGGAGCCGGTGGACATGCTCCAGGGACTCCGGGGAGCTGAGGTAGCCTCCGCCGATGCGGCCGTTGGAGGTCTGGGCCAGCTTGAAAAGGACGAAGGCCCGCTCCCGCCAGAGGGTGAAGGGCTCCAGGAGCGCCGCCGCCTCTTCCCGGCAGCAGCCCGTCTCCACCTCGATGCCGTGGGTCGTCAGAAACTCCGCCCCCCCGCCGTGGCCGGGGACCGGGTCGGGATGGGCGACGACGATGCGGTGCCACTCGAAATGGGAGAGCATCCGGGCGCAGGAGGGGGTTTTGCCCACGTGGGCGCAGGGCTCCAGGGTCACGTAGAGGGTCGCCCCCCGGAAGGTTTCGGGAGGCAGCTCCCGCAGAAACTCCTCCAGCGCCCAGGGGTCGGAGCGGTCCAGGGCGACGGAACGCCCCGTCATCGCCTCCCAGGCCGCCAGCAGCGCCCGGGGCTCGGCGTGGGGCTCCCCCGCCTTCCGGTGGGCCTCCACCGCCAGAAGCCTCCCCTCCCGCACCACGGCGCAGCCGACGGCAGGGTTGGGGTAGGTGAGCCCCTGGTAGCGCCACGCCTCCCGCAGGGCGAGCTCCATGTAGAAGCGGTCGTCGATTCTCATGCGTCCCCTTTCTCTTTGGGGGAAATTATTCCAAAGGATCGATTCGAGTTTGTTTCAGATGGGCCAGGACTCGGATCGGCAGGGGGATCCGGCCGAAACGCAGGCGCACCGGGAAGGTGCGTCGAGGCTTCGGACGGCTTGCCCATGCTGCCGATGTCCGGCGCAGATGGAAGGCAATCGAAGCTCTCCTTAGGAAGGAAACCTTCCGCAAATAGTAGGCTCCGCAGCCGCCGGGCGTCCCGGACCGCGTTGCCCTCCAGGTCGTTGTTGAAGTAGACGAAGACCGGCCGATGGTGGGCGGCGTGTTCCCGGACGATCTCCGCCCAGCGCTCCAGGGCCCCGTCGTCGTAGCTCCCCCGGTAGTGGCCGTCGGGGCCGTGGAGCCGCAGGTAGCCGAAGGGGGCCGTCGCCGCCTCCGGAACCTCCCGGCGCCCGTAGTCGTGCTGCACCAGGGCCGCTCCGTGGTGGCTCAGGATCCCGTAAACGCTCTCGACATACCAGCTCTCGTGGCGAAACTCCAGGGCGTAGCGCCATCCCCCTCCGTGGGGCAGCTCCGCCAGGAACTCCCCCAGCAGCGCCTCGTCCCGGTGGAGGGAAGGGGGCAGCTGAAAAAGGAGGGATGCG
>CAZGGT010000047.1:0-2206 GCA_964525335.1 uncultured Nitratifractor sp.
CCCCTCAAAAAAGAGGGGCGCTACGCCTGTGCCGCCTGCCACACTCCCTCCGACCCCGCCGTCGCCGGAGGAAGCGGGGTGCCCGCCGACAATGTCATCCAGCGCAGCGAGCCCATCTCCTGCCAGGGCTGCCACCGGATCGAGAGCATCGAGAAGCACGCCCGGGCCAACCGCAACGTCTATACGAAAAAACCCCGTACCTTCTTCTCCGCCGACCCGGCCCGGCGGGGAGAAAAGCTCCACTTTCACAAGCGTTCCAGCTTCTTCGGGCTCTTCCGGAGCAAGAGCGGCTCTCCCTACCACGACATCGACTACTCCGACCCCATCTGGTACGACGGGCAGGTCTGCATGGGCTGCCACTCCCACGCCCGAAACGCCCACGGTCTAACCCTCTGTGATCTCGGGGTGAAACAGGGAGATTCGAAAGAGACCTGCATCAGCTGCCACATGCCCCGCAAGCCCGGCACCCTGGCCAACCAGAAGCAGAGCGCCACCCACGCCGATCACACCATGAATCTCCACAGCCAGCTCTCGACGGATCTGGCCCGCTACCTGCACCTGGATCTGAAACGGAATCCCAAGGGCTTCGACGTCCTGATCAAAAACGACGCCACCCACACCCTCTTCGCCCAGCCCCTCCGTTCGGCGCAACTGCGGGTCAGCATCGAGCGGGACGGCAAAACCCTCACCCTGCCCCCCGTCACCTTCGCCCGCGTCCTGGGCAAGGCGGGCAAACCCGCCCCCTCCTGGATCGCCGACAGCGTGCTTCGGGACGATACACTCAAAGCCCTGGAGACCCGGAAGATTCCCTTCGATACCCCCCTGAAAGCCGGCGACCGGGTCACCCTGGAGTTCGGCTACTACCGGCTTCGTCCCAAGGTAGCCAAAAAACTGGGGATCGATGATCCGAAACTTACGGAATTTCAGGTAATGAAGTCAAAAGAATTTCCGATTCGGTAAAGGCGCGCAGGACGAAAAAGAGATCGCCGAAGCGCATCACTCCACGATCTTTTGGATAGGCAGCTCCACGATGGAGCGGGCGCCGTGGGCCTTGAGTTTGGGGATGATCTCCCGGAGGGTCCGCTTCTCCACCACCGCCTGGATATCGATCCACTCCCCTTTCGCCAGGTGGGAGAGGGTGGGGTTTTCGCAGGGGAGGATCTCCAGGATCTTTTCCAGCTCCACTTCGGGGGCGTTGAGGGTCAGGTAGCTCATGGGCACCGCGTCGATGACGGAGCGGAGCATCATGACGATCCGCTCGATCTTGGCCCGCTTCCAGGGATCCTGCCACGCCTCTTTGTTGGCGATGAAGCGGGTGGTGGTCTCCAGCACCGTATCGATGATCTTGAGATTGTTGGCCCGCAGGGAGGAGCCGGTCTCGGTGATCTCCACGATGGCGTCGGCCAGATCGGGCACCTTCACCTCCGTCGTCCCCCAGCTGAACTCCACCTTGGCGTTCACCCCGTGGGAAGCGAGGTAGTCTTTGGTCAGGTTGACCACCTCCGTAGCGATGGTCTTGCCTTCCAGATCCTTGACGCTTCGGTAGGGCGACCCCTCCTTGACCGCCAGGACCCAGCGGATGGGGCGGAAGCTCTGCTTGGCGTAGATCAGCTCCGCCACCTCCACCACGTCGGCCCGGTTCTCCCGGATCCAGTCCAGCCCCGTCAGGCCGCAGTCGAGCTGTCCGCCCTCCACGTAGCGGGCCATCTCCTGGGCCCGGATCAGCATGCAGCTCAGTTCCGGATCGTCCACGCTGGGGTAGTAGTTGCGCTCCCGCACCCGGATCGTGTAGCCCGCCTCCTTGAAAATTTTCAGGGTCGATTCCTGGAGGCTTCCCTTGGGGATCCCCAGTTTCAATTGTCGTTCCATCTGCGTCTCCTGCTCGGTGATGGGGGAGATTATAGAATAAAACCCCAAAGAGCTCCCCACATCACCCTTTTCCGGAGATTTTCACCAGCCGGGTCACCCCCCAGTTCTCCTTGGATGTTTCCCGTTCTTCCCACCCCCGCTTTCGAAGCTCTTTCGCCGTCAGCCAGATCATCGCTCCGTGGCCCAGGAGCGCCACCGAACCGTGCTCCTCCGCCAAATCTTCCAGCCGATCCGCCCCCCGTTTCGCACGCTCCCGGGCCCGCCGGAGGGAAACCCCCTCCCGATCCCGGTATCCCAGGGTCATCAGCACCCGGGCGAGGATCAGCCAGCTCCAGGG
>CAZGGT010000048.1:0-4925 GCA_964525335.1 uncultured Nitratifractor sp.
TTCTCGTCGTCGGCTGCGGGGGGCTGGGGTCGACCCTGGCGATGGCCCTGGGGGGCAGCGGGATCGGGGAGATCCATCTCCTGGACTTCGATACGGTCAGCCTCCACAACATCCACCGCCAGATCGTCTTCACCACGGAGGATGCGGGGCGCAACAAGGCCGCCGTCACGGCGGAGCTGCTCCGGCGAAAGAACCCCTTCGTGAAGGTCGCAGCCTACGAAAGCGACTTCGAGAGTTTTGTGGAGAGCTGTACGGAGGCGTACGATCTGATCCTCGACGCCACCGACAATCTGCCGGTGCGGGAACGCATCGACGCCTGGGCCAAAGAGCGGGGGACTCCCTGGATCTACGCCAGCGTGGAGGAGTTCAACGGTCAGGTCTGTTTCTTCGAGCGGGCGGGCTTCGGGGTCTTCGCCGTGGGCGATCATACGCCCGGGGGGATCGCCGCCCCCATCGTCATGCAGATCGGCTCCTTCCAGGCCAATCTCGCCCTGCGCTACCTGGCGGGGCTTCCGGTCCCGAGAGACCGGCTCCACTACTTCTACTACGACGGGGAAGGGGAGCTGCAACTCCAGAAATTCACGATCCCTGCGCAATGATGCGGAGGATCGGAGAAGAGTTTTCGCTCACCCCATGCCCATCTATGTTAAAATCACTCCAACGTTATCGCAAGGAAGAGTCATGAAGAAGAGAACATTGCTTGCGGCGGGGGCATTGACGCTCCTGCTGGCCGGCTGCACCCAGGAGACCCAGAACTCCATCAGTCGTTCCATCCAGAACTGGACCGGTACCAACGGGGTTTTCCAATTTTACGCCGGAGAGAAACTGGTCAAGCGTTTCATGAAAATCGACAAGATCTCCACCGCCTACGGGACCAACGATGGTAAGCCCCGTCCCTACCGATACGGCTACGGATATGACGATCGGAATCTCAACGGGAAGATCGATCCCGAAGAGAAAAAACTCGGTAAAGTCTATTTCGAATTTTCCGATTATTCCGACAGTTACATCTTTTTCGAACAGCCCGATCTCTGATCGGCCGATCCCTACAATCAAGGAGGTACACCCATGCAAATCATTTCGACCGACAACGCCCCCCGCGCCATCGGACCCTACTCCCAGGCCGTGGTGGTCGACGGGATCCTCTACAGCTCCGGGCAGATCGCCCTGACCCCCGAGGGGGAGCTGGTGGAGGGAGGTATCGAGGAGCAGACCCGGCAGGTCCTGCGCAACCTCTCGGCGGTATTGGAAGCGGCGGGAAGCTCCCTGCAGCGGGTGATCAAGACGACGATCTTCCTCGCCGATATGGAAGATTTCGCCACGGTCAACGAGATCTACGCGGAGTTTTTCGGGGAGCACCGCCCCGCCCGGAGCACCGTGGCGGTCAAGACTCTTCCCAAAGAGGTTCTGGTGGAGATCGACTGCATCGCCAAAGTGTGAACTTCAAAAACTCTTAATCTTTCTTTGGGTATAATCCCGCACTTAAATTGCCCCTATGGGGCGATCGACGAGTAGCACAAATCAAATAAGGGTATGCAATGTACGCTATCATCAAAGCAAGTGGACAGCAGTTCAAGGTCCGGGAAGGCGACGTCATCTGCTTCGACAAGATGGGTCTCGAGCCCAAAGCCGAAGTGGAGTTCACCGAAGTCCTGGCACTGGACGACGGCGAGCTGAAGATCGGCACCCCCCTGGTGGAGGGCGCGGTCGTCAAGGGCGAAGTGATCAACGAAGGTCGTGACAAGAAAGTGATCATCTTCAAGAAGCGCCGGAGAAAAGACTCCAAGCTCAAGCGCGGATTCCGCCGGGATTTCACCCGCGTCCGCATCACCAAAATCGCATAAGGAGCAGCCATGGCACACAAGAAAGGACAGGGATCAACCCAGAACAACCGCGACTCCGCGGGACGCCGCCTCGGCGTGAAGAAGTTCGGCGGGGAGAAAGTCGTTCCCGGCAACATCATCATCCGCCAGCGGGGAACCAAAGTCCACCCCGGAACCGGTGTCGGTATGGGTAAGGACCACACCATCTACGCCCTCATCGAAGGGGTCGTCAAGTTCGAGAACAAAACCTCCACCAAAAAGAAGGTCTCCGTCGTTCCCGCCTGATCCATCCCGTCCCGCCGGGCTGCGTCCCGGCTTTTCATCTCTTTTCCCTCTCCGTTTTTCCCAAGCAACTTTTTTGACAGGCTTCGATGGAAGCTTCGATATAATAGAAAGAAAAAACGTGGTAATGACCCGTAAAGAAACATCAAAGGTATTTTCATGTTCGTAGACAATGTTGAACTGACCCTCAGTTCCGGGAAAGGGGGAGCGGGATGCGTCTCCTTCCACACCGAGAAATTCGTCGTCAAAGGCGGCCCGGACGGAGGCGACGGGGGCCGGGGCGGGGCGATCTGGTTTCAGGTGGACAACAATACCGACACCCTCTCCCATCTCCGGGGCAAGCGCCACATCAAGGCGGAAAACGGTCGTCCCGGCGAGGGGCGCAAGCGATTCGGCCGCAGCGGCAAAGACACCACCATCGTCGTTCCTCCCGGGACCCAGGTGGTGGATGCGGAGACGGGAGAGCTGCTTTTGGACCTGACGGAACCGGGGACGAAGGTGAAGTTTCTCGAAGGGGGCAAAGGAGGCCTGGGCAACGTCCACTTCAAGAGCCCCACCAACCAGCGTCCCACCTACGCCCAGCCCGGATTGCCCGGTCAGACCCGTCGGGTCCGCCTGGAGATGAAGCTGATCGCCGACGTGGGGCTGGTGGGCTTTCCAAACGTGGGCAAATCGACCCTGATCTCCACCCTTTCCAATGCCCGGCCCGAGATCGCCGACTATGAGTTTACGACCCTGACTCCCAAACTGGGGGTAGTCCCGGTGGGCGAGTACGACTCCTTTTTGATGGCGGACATTCCGGGGATCATCGAAGGGGCCAGCGACGGTCGGGGCTTGGGGCTGGAGTTTCTTCGGCATATCGAACGGACCAAATCCCTGCTTCTGATGGTGGACGCCACCAACTACCGGGAGATGCGCTACCAGATGGAGACCCTGCAGGAGGAACTGCGCCGTTACTCGGAGGAGCTGGCGGGACGCCCCTACGCCATCGGGATCACCAAGATCGACGCCCTCAACGACAACGAAATCGATGCGAAGACCGAGGAACTGCTCGAAGCTTTGGGGCTGGAGCCCAACGAGATCCTGGAGGAGCGTTTCGATGCCGATCGGAAACTTCTGAGCTATGCCGATCCCCGGGAGAGCTGGGAGAAGCTCCCCGAGGAACGTCCGGTATTCATTCTTCCCTTCTCTTCGGTCAGCGGGCGCAACGTGGAGCCGCTCCGCTACGCCCTGGGAGCGATGGTCAATGCTTCCCGCAGAAGTGAAAAAGCGGCCGCGCAGGTCGAGGCCGAAACGGAAAAGAGTGTGGAGGGTGAGGAGTGAAGCGGATCGTTATCAAAGTCGGTTCCCATGTCCTGACGGAAGAGGGCCGTATCGCTCTGGAGCGCCTCAAGGCCCTGGTCGATCTGATCGCGGCCCTGCAACGGGCCGGCAAAGAGGTGATTCTGGTGAGTTCCGGAGCCGTGGCGGCCGGTTATACCCAGTTGCCGTTGGACCGCAACGCTTCCGTCGCCGACAAGCAGGCGTTGGCGGCGATCGGCCAGCCCTATCTCCTGAAGCTCTACCAGACCCATTTTGCCCACTACGGGATTTTGGGCGCCCAGATGCTTTTGAGCGCCGACGATTTTGATTCACGCCGCCGGACAGCCCATGCTCGCAGGGCCGTGGAGAAACTCTTGGAACATCGGGTGGTCCCCATCGTCAACGAAAACGACGTGGTCGCCACCGAGGAGCTGGTCTTCGGGGACAACGACCGCCTTTCGGCTCATGTCGCCTACTATTTCGGAGCGGAACTCCTGGCGATCCTCTCCGACATCGACGGGTACTACGACAAGGATCCCCACCGCCACGAGGATGCCCTGCTGCGCAAAGTGGTGACCCGCCTTTCCCCCGAGGAGCTTGAAGCGGAATGCGACCCCCACAATCCTTTCGCCACCGGGGGGATCGTCACCAAGCTCCAGGCGGCCGACTTCCTGATGGAGCGCGGCGGCCGGATGTTCCTGGCCAGCGGTTTCGACCTCTCCGACATCCGGAGCTTTCTGCTGGAGGGGGTCCATCGGGGCGGGACGCTCTTTGAGAGTGGAGCGTTGAGCGTGGAGCGTTGAGCGTTGAGAATGGGGAATCGCAGACCGCGTTCTTCGGTCGCGGCGGGATTTCAAGCCGTGCTATAATGCCGCCACGTTTTTTCAAGGAGGCAGGGTGAAGGAGAAGCTGCGTATCGTCTACATGGGGACGCCGGAGTACGCCCGGGAGATCCTCGCGGCGCTGATCGACGCTCCCGACATGGAGCCGGTTCTGGTCCTGACCCAGCCCGACCGCCCCGTGGGGCGCAAAAAGGTCCTGACCCCGCCGCCGGTGAAGGTGCTGGCGCGGGAACACGGGATTCCCCTCCTCCAGCCCGAACGGCTCCGGGAGGAGGGGATCCGGGAAGCCATCGAAGCGGCGGCCCCCGATTTCATCGTCGTGGCGGCCTTCGGACAGCTCCTGCCCCGGGAGATCCTGGAGATCGCCCCTTGCATCAATCTCCACGCTTCCCTCCTCCCCCTCTACCGGGGGGCTTCCCCGGTGCAGCAGGCGCTGCTCAACGGCGACCGCTTCACGGGGGTGACGGCGATGTTGATGGAAGAGGGGCTCGACAGCGGGCCGATCCTCGCCTGGAGCTATCTGGAACTGGACGAGAGAATCGGTCTGCGGCGACTGATGGAGGAGCTGACCCGCCTGGCCGCGGGGCTGACCCCGAAGGTGCTGCGCCGTTTCGGGAAGATTCAGCCCCTGGAACAGTTCGGAGCCCTGGCGACCCACTGCAAAAAAATCCGCAGA
>CAZGGT010000049.1:0-4754 GCA_964525335.1 uncultured Nitratifractor sp.
TCTCCGAAGCCGCCCTGATGGAAAACCCGGAAGAGTGGCTGCTCCACTGGATCGACGGCATGAGCACCCTCGAAGAGCTCAAGGGTCTGAAGATGGAGGAGATCTGGAAGGAGCGGATCGGATGGAAGAAGCTGGCCCGGCTCGAAGCCCTGGCCCCGGAGCGGCTGGGGCTCCCCAGCGGCTCGAAAGCGCCCCTGGACTACTCCGATCCGCGACACCCGGTCCTGGCGGCGAAACTCCAGGAGTGCTTCGGCTGGCGGGAGACACCCCGGATCCTGGAGGGCCGCCTCCCCGTCACCCTCCACCTGCTCTCCCCCGCCCGACGCCCCCTGGCGGTGACCCGGGACCTGGAAAGCTTCTGGAGGGAGGTCTACCCCGAAGTGCGCAAAGAGATGCGGGGCCGCTACCCCAAGCATCCCTGGCCGGAAGATCCCTTCACAGCCGTCGCCACAGCGAAGACGAAAAAGGGAATGGAAGGATAGGTGGTATATTGGTTATTGGTGTATTTGTGTATTGGGGGCGCGGCTTTAGCCGCGCAGGTGAGGGAGCGAAGCCCTGATACGTACAGGGCCCTAACTACGGGGAATAACCTGGAAACGAAGAGTTCAGCTCCGGACCGTAACGGCGGAAAGCCGTTACCTCAGCGAACGGCAAACGGCGAAAAACGAACGCCGAACCCCCGTCACTTCGTTTCGGTCTGCGCTTTCTGCGCTTCGGCGGCCCGGGCGGCCCGCTGCTTGGCCTCCCACTCGGCGCGCATCCTCGCCTCTTTCTCCTTGTAGCCTTCGTCGCGGATCGTCTCCAGGGCGGCGTTGCGTTTGATGGGACGACTGTTGAGAAGGCCGAAAAAGGTGCTCCCGCCGCCGGAGCTCTGCGCCTTTTTGGAGCCATTGCCATCGGCCGTGGCGACCGTACCGGCGGACTCTTCGCCGAATACCGGCTTTTTGAGCCACTCGACGAAGGAGGTGTTTTTCGCCGCAGCCCCCGTTTTGTAGAAGCCTTTTTCACGGACGATTTTCAGGGGGTCGCTCGCCTGGGCCTGAAGGAGAAAGAGCGCCAGGGCGGCGATCGTCATTTTTTTCATCATGGTCGGTTCCTTGCATTCTCTGGATTTGGAAGATTATAGCGGATGGGAGCTTGGGCACTTCAGGAGGAGGAAGCCTCACCGCCAAGATCGACGACCCAGGCGCCGGGAATCCGCCGGGTCACGATGTAGCCCGCCAGGTCGAACCAACGCACCCCGCTGTCGAGGATCGCCGCATCGGCCGTCACCACGATGCCGTCACACTCTTTGAGCCTCCGATCCACCTGATCGACCGCCTCCGCCCTCACCGTCAGCCCTTTCGCCTCTCCGATCCGTCGGACCAGTGCCGCCAGGCGACCGCTGTTGGAGACGGGCCGGTCGAAATACCATAGCACTCTCTCCACCCCCAGCCCGGCCATCGTCTCACTCGCCAACGCGATGGCGGCCTCGGTCTCGGCCCGGAGGGCGTAGTGTCCGTGGACATTGGCCAGGTCCCGGATCCGTCCGTCGACCCCCCGGATCAGGACCCCGCCCCCCAATGCCGTCTCCAGAGTGATGAGGAGATTGAACCCGTCGATGCAGAGCGAAACTCCCCGCAGCTCGCCGGGGGGCAGCTCTCCGCTCCGGTTCCGCCGGTCCCAGCTGGCATGGCTGAGGGCCAGACGCTCCCGGGCTGTCAGCTGGTAGCGGTTGCCCACCAGTTCAGAGGCGGCTTTGGCGCTGTAGCCCCGATGCAGCAGCCAGCTCAGATCCGCCACCGCCTCCCGCAGCCTCGCTATCCTCCCGGGATCGCGGAAACACGCATCCTCCGGTGCCGGTCCACGGTGCTTTCGCATTGCTTTCACTCCTCTTTGGAGGAAATCTTTCGCCCGCGGAGGACGACGAACGCCCCTTCTCCCGTTCCCGGTTTCACACCGCCCTCCATATGCTCCAGATCGGGGCCAAAGAGAGTCTGGACCGCTTCGATCTCCCCGAATCCCGCCTCACGCAACAACCGCTCCAGCTCCCCGGCGCTGAAAAAGGTCGCCGGGGCGTAGAAGCGGCTCTTTTCCTTGTTGGCCAGATAGAGGCGTCCCAGGGGCGTCTCCCGATCGACGAAGCCGACGATCACGTAGCCGCCGGGACGGAGAATGCGACGGATCTCCGCCAGGGCCCGGGCCGGATCGTCCACGAAGCAGATCGTCGTCACCATCAGGGCGAAATCGAAGCTCTCGTCGGGCAGCGGCAGCTCCTCCGCCGTCCCGGGAATCACCTCCAGCCCCTTCTCCATCGCCCGCGCCGCCATCGCTCCCGAGGGTTCCACCCCGATGCGGACCCCCAGCGGCAGGGCGAAACGCCCGGTCCCGATCCCGATCTCCACCCCCTCCGAAAAGGACGGCAACAACGCTTCGATCGCCTCGATCTCCCACCGGTAGAGATCCCCATGCTCCTCGAACCACTCTTCATAGCGGTCCGTATGCGCTTCAAACGGCCCGATCTTCGCCATCCTCTCTCCCCAATTCTTAATTCCTAACTCTTAATTCTTAATTCACTCCGGTATTTCCGGCGCCGGGATCCGTTCCCCCAGCTTCCGGTACTCCGGCCCCACCCGGGCCAGCAGATCACAGTCGAGATAGAGCCGCTCGGCGTCGACGATACAGCTCTCGTCGAGATACTGTCCCTCGATCTCCAGGATGAGCGGAATGGTCTTGCTCCCCTCCAGGGGCACCTCCGAATGAAGGCGGCAGTAAAAAGCCGTAGGCGCCCCATCGATGCGGGGCGGGAATCCCTCTCTTCCCTCCGTCAGAGCGATCCCGAAACGTTCCGCCTCGCTCTCACCGGCAGGCAGAGGCTTGGAGCTGAAATGCATCGGTTCCGCCTGCTCCGGCGCCGCCAGGCAGAGGGTACAGCGACCGCTGCGCCGAAGGTTGGCCAGGGTATCTTTGGGAGTCCCGTCGGGACGGTGCCCCACCGAAACGATCAAAACCGGGGGATTGGAACTCAGGGGGGTAAAATAGCTGAAGGGCGCGACGTTGACCCCCCCGCCCTCGTTCTCCGTCACGATCCAGGCGATGGGCCGGGGTACCACCGACTGGGCCATCAGCTTGTAGCGATCCGCCGGCTCCACTTCTCTGTAATCGAAGGTCACAATCTCTTCTCCTCTCTCGATGAACTGTTCCGAATCATATCCCATTGTCTCTGATCGCCCTCTTTCGTATCCCATAAAGAAAAATCGACACCGACAGACCCGATGCCGTAAAGATCATCACCATCACAAGGATCTGGTAGCGGGCGGCGACGAGGGGAGAGACTCCCGAGAGGATCTGCCCGGTCATCATTCCCGGCAGGCTCACCAGCCCCACGGCCAGCAGGGCGTTGACCACCGGGATCATCGCCGCACGGACCGCTTCGGCGGAAGCGGCGGAGGAATCCAGCTCCCGGTTCAGCTCTGCGTGGTAGCGCTCCGCCGCCAGGGCGACACTGTTCATGGCGTTGGCGAAGACCATCCCCGCCAGGGGAATCATGTAGTCGGGACGGTACCAGGGATCGAGCCCCAGCACTCCCTGGGTCACCAGGACCAGGACCGATCCGCCCCCCAGGGCGATGGCTCCCAGGGCCAGCCCCAGGAGCCGCAGCCGCCGCTCCGGCACCGTCCGCAGGGCGATCCAGGAGGAGAAGCCCAGCATCACCCCCAGAACACCGAGTACGACCCAGGGACTCCGGGCGTGAAAAATGGCGATGAGCACATAGCCGATGAGGAGAAGCTGCAGTAGCATCCGCCCCAGGGCGTAGAGGAGGCCCTTCCCCTCCATCCCCTGTCGCATCAGGAGCCAGACCACTCCCGCCACCGGGAGAAGCATCCATGCCAGGCGCCCCAGCTCGATCTCCACCACGGAAGGGTGCATCAGGGACGCTCCATTCGCAAGCTCGTGGAAATCCGTATCATCGTTCCCTTCCCGGGAAGAGTTCCAGGAGTTCTTCGAAGCGCTCCACGACCCGGTCCGGCTCCAGGGCTTCGACGGGCTGGTCGTAGTTGTAGCCGTAGCTCACGGCGACGGAGGGGATCCCCGCCCGGCGGGCCGCCAGGATGTCGTTGCGCGAATCCCCCACCATCGCCGCCCGACCGGCGGGAAGCTCCAGCAGCTCGCAGCAGTGCAGCAGCGGCCGGGGGTCGGGCTTTTTGACCGGGAGGCTCTCGCCCCCCAGGAAGGTCTCGAAATGCCCGGCGATCCCCAGCCCTTCGAGGATGGGCGGCACGAAGGGGGCGGGCTTGTTGGTGACGATGGCCATCCGGTAGCCCCGCCTCCCCAGCTCCTCCAGGGTCTCCCCCACCCCGGGGTAAAGCCGGGTCCGCCCCGGCAGATGGGCCCCGTAGTGCTCCAGGAAGATCCCCCGGGCCCGCTCGAAGAGCTCCCCGTCCAGTTCCGGGTCGACCTCTCGCTTCCCGCTGAGGGCCCTGCGCACCAGCACCGCCGCCCCGTTGCCCACCCAGCCCCGGATCGTCTCCTCGGGAAAACCTTCCCTTCCGAGTTCCCGCAGCATGTGGTTGATCGAATCGGCCAGGTCCGGCACGCTGTCGACCAGCGTTCCGTCCAGGTCGAAGAGGATCAGTTCCCTGTCGTGGAATTGCACGGTTGACCTTTCTTCAAATGCGAATTTTGCATGTTTAATCTTCCCGCAGACCATCTGCGAGGGTTGTTTCCCACTCTTCTATCACAGGTTCATTGGCCCTGCGAATCCGGAAAGAGGC
>CAZGGT010000050.1:0-1773 GCA_964525335.1 uncultured Nitratifractor sp.
ATGACCGCCCGGGGGATCCGCCAGGCCCTGGAGCGTCTCGTCGAGGCGAGGCTGCCGGCTTTCGTCTGGGGGCCTCCGGGGATCGGCAAATCCTCCATCGTCGCCCAGATCGCCGAGGCGAAGGGGCTGGAGTTTCTCGATCTGCGGCTGGCGCTGCTGGATCCGACGGATCTCAAGGGGATCCCCTTTTTCGATCCCGAGAACCGGCAGGGGGTCTGGGCGCCTCCCTCCTTCCTCCCCGATGATCCCGACTCCCGGGGGATTCTCTTCCTCGACGAGATCAACAGCGCTCCCCCGGCGGTGCAGGCCTCGGCCTATCAGCTGGTGCTGGACCGGCGGGTGGGGGAGTACGAGCTGCCCGAGGGGTGGAGCATCGTCGCCGCGGGGAACCGGGAGAACGACCGGGGGGTGGTCTACCGGATGCCCCCGCCCCTGGCCAACCGCTTCGTCCACCTGGAGATGGAGGCGGTCCTGGAGGATTGGAAGGCGTGGGCCTACCGCAGCGGCGTGAGCCCCGAGCTGATCGCCTACCTGAGCTACGATCCGGGGCGGCTCTTCGCCTTCGACCCCCAGAAGAGCGAAAAGGCCTTCCCCACCCCCCGGAGCTGGAGCTATGTCGACCGGATGCTCCGTGCTGGCCTCCCCGAAGCCCTCCTGACCGAAGCGCTCTCCGGGGCCGTGGGGCGGGAGGCGGCGGTGGGATTTTTGAGCTTCCTGCAGGTGCGCACCGAGCTCCCCGACCCGGAGGCGATCCTCGCGGGAGAGGCGACGGAGGTCCCGGAAGATCCCCGGGCCCTGACGGTCCTGGCCGTGGGTCTCGCCGACCGCATGGCCCGCGAACCCGGCGAGGGACGCCTCGACGCGCTGCTGCGCTACAGCATGGAGCTTCCAGGAGAGTTCGCCGTGATGCTGGTCCGGGAGCTCCAGGGCCGGGGCGTGGCGGTGGAGGAGAGCGGCGTATGGGGCGACTGGGTGGAGCGGTTTGCCTTTTTGCTGGAGTGAGACGGAGCATTGGAAGCGGCATCGTAGAGTTTCGCTAAAATATCATGATGAATGCGCAGGAGGGATACCCATGAACCGTATCTATCGGACGGATGCCCCCAAGAAGGCGACCAATCTTTCCATCAACAGTGATCTGCTCCGGCAGGCGAAAGCCTTGGGGATCAATCTCTCCGCCACGCTCGAAAATCGCTTGGAAGAGTTGATCCGGAGCAAAAAAGAGGAGCAGTGGCTGAACGAGACGGCGGAAGCGGTGGAATACAACAACCGCCTCGTCGAAGAGCGGGGGACTTTCGCCGACAGGACCCGGCTCTTCTGATGGCCCGCTTCGACGTCTATGAAAACCTTCATCCCGAAACCCGGGTAGCTATTCCCTATTTGCTGGATATACAGCATTCTCTTCATGAACGATTGCGTTCCCGGCTGGTGATTCCCTTTTCCCGTGAAGCTCGTGAGGTCGAAGGGCTCTATCCGGCGGTGACGGTACGGGGAGAGAAGCTCGTGGCGCTCGTCCCCGAAATGGGGGGTATCTCCCGGGATCAATTGGGAAAACGGGTCGGCAATCTCGCTTCGGAAGCTTCCAAAATTCTCAACGCGATCGATTTGCTGATTACGGGATTCTGAAATCGTGGAAAAACTCCAAAAAGCCCGGGCTCGCCTGATGCTGGAGGCTCCCTACTTCGGGGAGATCGCCGCTTCGCTGCGGATGGCGGCGACGCCGGAGATCCCGACCTTTCTCGCCACGGGAGAGGTGCTGCGTTTCAATCCCGGCTG
>CAZGGT010000051.1:0-1609 GCA_964525335.1 uncultured Nitratifractor sp.
GATTCCCGTCACCACCCCCGTGAGCAGGGCGAGAAGGAGCAGGCTTCCCGGCCGCTCGCCCAGGGCATCCATTCTCCGGGCCTCAGCTCTGGGCGGCGTTTTTCCTGTCCCGCTGGGCCCGGCGACGGGCGGCGGGATCGAGGTGTTTCTTGCGGATGCGGATGTTTTCGGGGGTCACTTCCACCAGCTCATCATCCTCGATCCACTCCATCGCCTGTTCCAGGGTCATCTTGCGGGGAGGAACCAGCTTGATGGCGTCGTCGGCTCCGGCGGAGCGCATATTGGTCAGCTGTTTCCCTTTGAGGGGGTTGACCTCCAGGTCGCCGGGGCGGGCGCTTTCGCCGATCACCATGCCGTTGTAGACCTTGGCCTGGGGCTCGATGAAGAGGGTCCCCCGGGCCTGGAGGTTGTAGAGGCTGAAGGCGACCGCTTCGCCGTTGTCCATGGAGATGAGGGCCCCCTGGGTCCGGCTCTCGACGGTTCCGGTATAGGGGCGGTATTCCAGGAAGGAGTGGTTCATCACCCCTTCCCCCTTGGTGTCGGTGAGGAATTCGCTGCGGAAGCCGATGAGCCCCCTCGCCGGGATCTCGAACTCGATGCGGACCGTGCCGTCGGGCATGGGAGTCATGGAGACCATCTCCGCTTTGCGCTTGCCCAGCTTTTCGATGACGGTCCCCTGGTACTCCTCGGGAACGTCGATCACCAGGTGCTCGAAGGGTTCCATCCGCACACCGTTCTCCTCTTTGATCACCACCTCGGGGCGGGCCAGGAGGAACTCGAAGCCCTCCCGGCGCATGTTCTCCGCCAGGATGCCGATCTGCAGCTCTCCCCGTCCCGAGACCTTGAAGCTGGCGTCGCCCAGGGGCTCCATCCGCATGGCGATGTTGGTCTCCATCTCCTTCTCCAGGCGCTCCCGGATCTTGTTGGAGGTGACGTGCTTGCCCTCGGTCCCCGCCAGGGGGCCGTCGTTGACGCTGAAGATGACCGAGAGGGTCGGCTCTTCGATGTGGAGGGGATCCAGGGGCGTCGGGTTGGCGGGGTCGGCCACGGTATCCCCCACGTCGATGTCGTTGAAGCCGGCGATGGCCACGATGTCCCCCGCCTCCGCCTCGTCGATCTCGATCCGGTCGAGCCCCTTGAATCCGATGAGCTTGCTCACCCGGCTCTTCGCCTTCTCCCCGTCGGCCTTGATGAGGAGGTACTCGTCCCCCTTTTTCACCCTGCCGTTGAAGATCCGGGTGATCCCGATCCGGCCGACGAAGTTGTCGTAGTCGAGGGTGAAGACCTGGGCCTGGGTGGGAGCGTCGGGCGATCCGTCGGGGTAGGGAACGTGCTCGATGATCGCCTCGAAGAGGGGGGTGAGATCCTTGTTCTCGTCCTCCAGGTTCCATTTGGCGTAGCCGTCCCGGGCGGCGGCGTAGAGCACCGGGAACTCCAGCTGCTCGTCGCTGGCCTCCAGGGCCACCAGGAGGTCGAAGACCTCGTCCACCACCCGCTCGGGCTCGGCGGCGGGTTTGTCGATCTTGTTGACGACGACGATGGGTTTGAGGCCCAGTTCGATCGCCTTTTTGAGGACGAACTTGGTCTGGGGCATCACCCCCTCCTGGGC
>CAZGGT010000052.1:0-2813 GCA_964525335.1 uncultured Nitratifractor sp.
CTGCTCATCGAGCGCATCCCCGAGGCGATCGATCTGGAGGGAATCGCCCGGCACCGGGGGTCGGCGTTCGGACGCTACGCCCGCCCCCAGCCGCCCCAGATCGGCTTTGAAAACGCCCTGGCCTCCGCCCAGATCCTCCACGACCACGCCGGGCACCGCCTGCTGGTCATCGAAGACGAAAGCCGCAACATCGGCCGGCGCTACATTCCCCCCGAACTCTTCGCCGAATTCCAGCAAGGCAGCGTGCTGCTCCTGGAGACCCCCCTGGAGGAGCGGATCGAGATCAGCTACGAGGACTATGTCCTCTACGGCCAGCGGGAGTACGACGAGGCCCACGCCCGGGGAGAGGCTCCCTACGACTGGATCGACACCATGCGTCACAACTTCGACCGCATCCGCAAGCGCCTGGGCAGAGAACGGCACCGACGCTTCAAAGAGATGCTCGAAAGCGCCTGGGAATATCAGCAGCACACCGGAGACCCCTCCCGGCATCGGGAGTGGATCCGCGCCCTCCTCGTCGACTACTACGACCCCATGTACGACTGGCAGATCGAAAACAAAAAGGACCGCATCCTCTTCCGGGGCAACCGGGAGGCGATCCTCGCCTGGCTCCAGACACGGGCTTTCCATGAAAGAGCGAAAAGCTGAAAGCGTAAAGCGTAAAGCCAAGAGCTGAGAGCATAGAGCCAGCGAAGAGAGCGGATATTGTTCAATAAACTTTATCCGCCAGTGACTAACGACTAACGACTAACGACTAACGACTATCGACTATCGACTATCGACTATCGACTATCACCCCGAAACCTCTCCGCCACATCGGCCGGGATCCGTCTCGGCCGGCCGCTCTCCGGATCGCTCCAGACCCACTCGGTCTCCCCCTCCGCGATGAGCGTCCCGTCTCCTTCCCGCACGATGCGGTAACGCCGCAGGGCGACGACCCGCTCCACGCTCTCCAGCCAGGTCTCCATCCGCAGGCGATCCCCATCGAAGGCGGGGCGGCGATATTCGATGCGGTGGCTCTTGGCCACCCAGGCGCCCCCGGCTTCCCGGCAGGCGTCGAAATCGCAACCCACCGCTTCGGAGTGCCGCCGGGCCGCTTCGAGCATCCACTCCAGGTAGCGGAGGTTGTTGACATGGCCGTTGTGGTCGATGGCGTCGGCAGCGACGTCGAACCCGTAGGCGTAGGTCGGGGAAAAGGGCATCACCACACCTCCAGGGCCGCTTCGCCGGCGGGACGCACCTCGCCCACCACGGCGGCGTAGGCATAGCCTCCATCCACTAGCCGCTCCCGGAGCCGTTCCGCCTGATCCGCCCGGACGGAAAGGAGGAGCCCCCCGGAAGTCTGGGCGTCGTAGAAGAGGATGGGATCCTCCTCCTTCGCCCGCCAGGCCACATGGGGAGAGAGGTAGGCTTTGTTGTTGTGGCTGCCGGCGGGGATGATCCCCATGGCCGCCATCTCCTTCGCCTCGGGGAGGATCGGCAGGGCGGCGTACTCGAAGGCCAGGGTCACCCGCCCCCGCCCGCTCATCTCCCAGGCGTGGCCCGCCAGACCGAAGCCGGTGACGTCGGTGCAGGCGCTCACGTCGAAGCTCTCCAGGGTCCGGGCCGCCCGGTCGTTGAGCTGGGCCAGGATCTCCGCGACCCGCAGGACCGCCTCCCGGGACAGCAGATCCGCCTTGATCGCCGTGGTCAGCACCCCCATCCCCAGGGGCTTGGCCAGGAGCAGCCGGTCCCCGACCCGGGGGGTGTCGTTGCGCAGGATCCGCTCCGGGCGGACCTCCCCCGTGACGCTGAGGCCGTAGAGCATCTCCGGGGTCTCGATGGTGTGCCCCCCGACGACGAGGCCGCCGCACTCCCGGACTTTCGACGCCCCGCCGGCGAGGATCTCCGCCAACACCTCCCGGGGGTGGTTGCAGCCGTCGAAGCCCACCACGTTCATGGCCGTCAGGACCCGCGCCCCCATGGCGAAAACATCGCTGAGGCTGTTGGCCGCCGCGATCTGGCCGTAGAGGTAGGGATCGTCCACCACGGGGGTGATCAGATCCACCGTCTGCACCAGCGCCCGCGTCTCATCGAGACGAAAAACCGCCGCATCGTCGCTGCTCTCGAGCCCCACCAGGATCCGCGCGTCGTCGCTGCCCAGATCCGCCAAAAGATGTGCGAGGTCCCCCGGACCCATTTTGGCGGCTCAACCGGCGGCTTTGACGTATTTGGTCAGGCGGGGAGTCGGATCGTACTCTCTCACCGCAACCTCCTTTCAAACATTGATGATGCACTGGACGTCGCTTCGGATCCGCCCGAATCGGCGGCATGACATACGATCCGGCGCACCATTCGGATTTCAGACATTATACCCGCATCAAAATATGATAGAATTTTGCCAATGCATTTCGGCCCGCGGGTCCGGGCCCACATAAAATGCCCTCTTTCCCGTGCATTTTATCCTCTCGTAACGATGCAGAACCCCATACGATGAAGGATCGAACCATGCAACGACGCGAATTTCTCCTCGGTCTCTCCGCCGCGGCGGCCCTGACGGCGTTTCCCCTGGGCGCCGCCGAGAGCGTTCCCCCTCTCCGGCCCCGTACCCGGCGCTTCCGGGTCCGATACGATTTCGACCTGAAAAACCCCGAGGGCAAGGGAGCCTTCCCCGCCCGGCTCTGGAATCCCATGCCCTACCAGGCCCCCTGGCAGAACGTCCGGATCCTCCACTTCGAGGGGAACCAGGATCGCTGGAACCTCAACGACGACAACGCCTACGATGTCCACATCCTCTACGCCGAATGGAAGAAGAGCGACGCCCCCAAAAAGCT
>CAZGGT010000053.1:0-2699 GCA_964525335.1 uncultured Nitratifractor sp.
ACCCGGGCCCGGCGCATCCTGCCCACGGAAGAGATGGACGGCTTTTTCCTGGCCCTGATCGAAAAAAAGGAGAGCCCGTGAATTCCCTTCCCGAGATCGCCGTCTTTTCCACCGGCGGCACCTTCAACAAAGTCTACAACCCCCTCACCGGTACGCTGGAGATCGACCCGGAGGCAAAAGCGCTCCGGCGGATCATGGAGTGCTGGCTCTGCCGCTTCGAGCTCCACACCCTCCTCCACAAGGACAGCCTGGATCTCGACGACACCGACCGGGAGA
Source organism: uncultured Nitratifractor sp. (assembly GCA_964525335.1). Classification (GTDB taxonomy): domain Bacteria; phylum Campylobacterota; class Campylobacteria; order Campylobacterales; family Sulfurovaceae; genus Nitratifractor. The sequence continues at coordinate 277 of CAZGGT010000053.1, forward strand.
CCTTGTCCCGGGCGATCCGCGAATGCCCCGCCCGAAAAATCCTCGTCGTCCACGGCACCGACACCATCGACCGCAGCGCCTCCCACCTGGCACGTACGGTCGGGAGGGAGCGTCCCGTGCTCCTGACGGGGGCGATGGTCCCCTTCTCCATCGACCCCGTCGAGGCCACCGCCAATTTCGCCTCTGCCGTCGGCTGGCTCCTTGGCAACGACACGCCCGGCGTCTATCTCGCCATGCACGGCCTCGTCCTTCCCCACGACCGGATCTTCAAAGAACGGAGTCGGGGCCTCTTCTCTCCGAAGGATCCGACTGCGTGATCCGGTACCCGGAGACGCTCCCGTCAAAACATCGGCCCGCACACGAAAACGGGAAACCCGGAAAGGTCATTCTCCCCTGTCGGAGGATCCCCGCCCCATTCCCGTCTGATCCATCCGAAGCTTCGGAGCGGGAAGGGAAGAGGGGGAACGGGTGGCATTGGACTCGCCGCGCGTTGCGGCATGTTGGCGATCGCCGGAGAGGGGGTACCCTTTGAAATAGCCGTGGGTATAGAGCCATTGGTAGATCTCCGCCGCGATGGGGCCGGCCGCGCTTCCTCCGTGTCCGCCATGCTCCACCAGGATCGTGACGACAAATTCGGGATGCTTCGCCGGCGCGTAGGTGGTGATCCAGGCGTGGGACTTCTTGAAATAGGCCAGATCGTCCTCTTTGACCCGTTTTTTGACATCCTGGGGAATGGAGACCACCTGGGCGGTCCCGGTCTTGCCGGCGATCATGAAGGGCAGACCGGTCTTTTTCCGGTTCAGGGTCTTGTAGGAGGTCCCCCGGCGATCGTTGCAGACATCGATCATTCCCTGACGGATGATGGAGAGGTGCCGGGGGTTGAAGGGGATCTTTTTCCCACGGGGCGGGACCTTTTTGCCGTCGATCTCCGCCGCGATGGTCGGGACCGGGAGCCAGCCCGTGGCCAGAAAGGCGGTGTAGCGGGCGATCTGCATCGGGGTAATGTTGTCGTAGCCCTGACCGATGGCGGCGATGACCGTCTCCCCCTTGTACCAGGGCTTGTGGTAGCGCTTGCGCTTCCAGGCTTTGTCGGGAATGATCCCCCGGTACTCCCGGGGCAGGTCGATGCCGGTACGGACTCCCAATCCCAGCTCTTTGAGGGTCTTGGCGATTTTGTCGATACCGACCTTGAGACTCTTGTTGTAGTAGTAGACGTCGCAGCTCTCCCGGATCGACTTGCGCAGATCCACATCACCATGCCCCCAGCGGGACCAACAGCGGAATTTGTGTTTGCTCTTGTCGATCCGGATGAAGCCCCGGCAGTACTCGTGCTCATCCAGGATCCCCTTGCCCTCCCGGGAAGCGGCCAGAGCGACTCCCATTTTGATGACGGAGCCGGGAGGATAGATGGCGTGGATGAATTTGTTGGTAAAGGGGTGTCCCAGATTGTTCTGCAGCGCTTTCCAATCTTTGACGCTGATTCCCCCGACGAAGAGATTGGGATCGAAGCTGGGATTGCTCACCGCCGCCAGCACTTCGCCGTCGGTCCGCATCACCACCACCACCGCCGCTTTTTTGCCAAGAAGATCGTAAATGAATTTCTGCAGGTCCATATCGAGATGGACTTTGAGGGAGCGGTTGTTGACCGGCTCTTTGCGCTCCAGAACCTCCAGCTCCTGGTTCCGGGCGTTGACCTTGCTGATGACGTAGCCCAGCTCTCCCTCCAGCAGGCGGTTGTAATAGAGTTCCAGACCGCTCTTGCCGGTCCGGCCCACCTTTGCGGTGACGGGATCTTTGGCGTTCTCTTTGCGGTTGGAGCGGCCCACATAGCCCACCACATGGGCGGCATAGCGTCCGTAGGGGTAGTAGCGTTTGGTCTCCGCCTCGATCTTCACCTGGGGCAGGATGCTGAGCTGGGCGTAATGGCGCATCATCTGATCGTAGGGAATGAACTCGATCACTTTGATGTATTTGTGGTTGTAGGGAGAACTGTGTTTGCGGTAGACCCGTTCCATCACCGTGGCGTTGATGTCGGGAAAATAGTCGCGAATCGTCTCGATGACCCGGGCCAGCTCTCCTTTTTTAATGCTCAGATGGGGCGCCAGTGAGAGGGAGAAGCCGATCTTGTTGACCGCCAGGTAGTTCCCTTTGGCGTCGAGGATCTCCCCCCGGACCGGTTTGAGGTAGCTCTTGCGTTCGATGTTCTCCTTGGCCAGTTTCTCGTAGTAGAAGTTGGACTTGATGCTGATGTGGTAGAGGCGGACGATGAGCAGCCCCCAGACGGCGAGGAAAATCAGAAGCAGCAGTTTGTATCTCACAGGATCACCACCGCCAGGACATCCATCGCCAGGGAGTAGAGCAGCAGGAGATTCACCTCGATGCTGCCGGTCCCGAAGATGAAGTCGTAGATCATGATCATCCCC
>CAZGGT010000054.1:0-28963 GCA_964525335.1 uncultured Nitratifractor sp.
CCCGAGGTACGTCCCTTCCAGCGTTTCCTGGCCGACTACGCCAAGGCCAGCGGCCGCAGCCTCTACGGTTCCGACTACCGGGAGATCATGGAAGAGGCGGATTTCGTCGTCAGCGTCGGGGCGGCCCTGCGCAACGACAACCCCAACGCCCGCTACGCCTTCAACAACGTTCAGAAGATGAATAAGGGGGCGGGGCTCTACTTCCACCCCGTGGGGGACACCCTGGTGCCCACCTTCGGCAAGACGGTGGAATGCGTCACCCACAAACCGGGGCAGGAGGAACTGGCTCTCTACCTGGTTCTCGACCTTTTCGCCGACAAAGAGTCCCTTCCCGAGTACCTCCGGGACTACCTGGCGGGCTTCCACGAGACCCGCAAACGCACCGTCAAAGAGAAGGTGATGAAGGAGGTGGTCGAGACCGTCAAGGACGAGGAGACCGGGGAAGAGAAGGAGGTGAAGAAGAAGGTTCCCGAGACGGTGGAGAAGGAGGTGGAGTACGACCACAACCTTCTGGCCGAAGCTCTGGGCCTCGATCCCGTCGCCTTCGGCGAGAGCTTCGAGAAGATGATCAAGAAGAAGGAATCCTTCGCCCTCATCGTCGGCGAGGATCTCTACGGCCATCCCCGCCGGGAGAACCTGGCGAAACTGACGGCCCTGGCGGAAAAGCACTGCGGCATGAAGCTGGCGATGATCCCGCCCAAGTCCAACGCCCTGGGCGTGGCGCTGATCTGCGAGCTGGACGACGAGGCCGAGGGCTATACCGTCGGGTACAACCAGCCCGGGGATTTCGTCCTGAGCGCCCTGGGAGACGGCGACCTGGATCTGCCCGCCATGAACCAGCAGGAGGGGACGATGACCACCATGAACAAGCGGGTGGTCCCCACCAACGCGGCTCTGGAGTACGGAGGTTACGAGCTCAACGACCTGATGAACGCCCTGGGGCTGGGACGGCGGCTCACCGTCGACTGGACCATGGAGCTTCCGGTGGAGAAAGGCTTCCAGGCGATCGCCTTCGACGACCTGGAGGATGGCTTCCTCAACGACGGAAGCGAGGTCCGCGGCTACGCCCTGACGGTGCGGAAGGGACGCGCTTCCACCGCCAAAGTGCAGGAGGCTTCCGCCGAGGCGGTCCTGGAGGGGGAGATCGCCTACCGCTGCAATCCCCAGCGGCAGTTCAACGACTTTACCGACAAGGCCCATCAGATCTTCGAAGCCTTCGCTCTCTACGCCTCTCCGGCCCGGGCGGAGGAACTGGGCGAAAAGGTGGAGGTGCTCTTTGAAGGGGGCAGCCTCACCCTTCCGGTGGTGGCCGACGAGCGGATGGAGGGCTCCATCGTGGAGATTCCCGACTTCAAAGCGGCGGCGGATGTCTACGGTCTCTTCGGCGAGTACCGCTATGCCAACGTAACTCTGAAAAAGGTGTAAACGATGGATGGATTTATCATAGGAACGATTATCAAAGCCGTGTTGATCCTGGCGATCATTTCGGCCCTGGCGGGATTCGGAACCTACATCGAGCGGAAGGTCCTGGCCTTCATGCAGCGGCGTCTCGGTCCCATGCATGTCGGCCCCTACGGTCTGCTCCAACTGGCGGCGGACGGGATCAAACTCTTCACCAAAGAGGATTTCATCCCCAGCGGGGCCAACCGGCTGATCTTCATGATCGCCCCGATGATCACGGCGGCTACCGCCTTCATCGCCCTGGCGGCGGTACCGATGCTGCCGGAGTTTCACCTCTTTGGCATGACGGTCCGTCCCATCGTGGCGGATATCGACATCGGAATCCTTTTCGTGCTGGGAATGATGGCGGCGGGACTCTACGGTCCCCTCTTGGCGGGAATGGCCCAGCACAACAAATGGGGACTTCTGGGGGCGGCGCGGACGGCGATCCAGTTTCTCAGCTACGAAGTGGTGACGGGGCTCTCCATCCTGGCCCCCATCATGATCGTCGGTTCCCTCTCCCTGATCGATTTCAACAATTATCAGAGTGGAGGGATCGGCTCCTGGCTGATTTGGAAACAACCGTTGGCCTTCCTCCTCTTCCTGATCGCCGGGTTCGCCGAGACCAACCGGACTCCCTTCGATCTCCTGGAACACGAAGCGGAGATCGTCGCCGGATACGCCACCGAATACAGCGGAATGCGCTGGGGAATGTTCTTCATCGGGGAGTATGCCAACATGATCACCATCGGCTTCCTCGCTTCCCTGGTCTTCCTGGGAGGGTTCAATCCCATGGGATTCATTCCCGGAGGGTTGGCGATCATCCTGAAGGTAAGTTTCTTCTTCTTCCTGATGCTCTGGGTGCGGGCCTCCTGGCCCCATATCCGGCCCGATCAGCTGATGTGGCTCTGCTGGAAAGTGCTGATGCCTCTGGCGGTACTCAACGTGACCCTGACCGGGTTCGTGATGATGTTTTAAGGAGTGGCAATGAGTCTGGAACAATTCAAAAACCGAAATGTCGGAACCCAGAACTATCGGATGCTGGACCTGGAGCCCACTCCCCGGACGGGATGGGGGCGCTTCAAGCGGGTCGCGGAGCGGGCGGTGAAGCTGGAGCTCTTTACGGGGCTCAAGGTGACCTTCCGGGAGATGGTCAACGCCCTGTTCCGGGGGCAGATGCACACGACGAAGTATCCCTTCGAGAAGCTGCCCATCTCCCCCCGTTACCGAGCGATCCACGAGATGAAGCGGCTCCTGGAAAGCGGCCACTACCGCTGTATCGGCTGCGGCTTGTGTGAAAAGATCTGCATCGCCAACTGTATCCGGATGGATACCCGCTACGACGAGAACCAGCGCAAGGAGGTGAGCGAATACACCATCAACTTCGGGCGCTGCATCTTCTGCGGCTACTGCGCCGAGGTCTGCCCCGAACTGGCCATCGTTCACGGCGGCCGCTACGAGACCGCCAGCGAGCAGCGGGCGAGCTTTTCCCTCTTCGAGGATATGCTCACCCCCCTGGATCAGCTGGCCAACCAGAAAGAGTATCCCGGATTCGGTGCGGTCTCTCCCGACGCGGACGAGAAGATCAAGAAAACACCGTTGGCCTACTAAGGAGTGATGATGGAAACTTTTGCCTTTTACCTCTTCGCGATCCTGATCACCGGGCTCTTTGCCGTGACGGTGATGAGTCGCAATATTCTCTACGCCATGACCTCCCTGGCCGCGGGTATGGTCCTGATCTCCGGACTTTTCTTCATCCTGGGAGCCGACTTCCTCGGCGTGGTCCAGCTCATCGTCTACGTGGGGGCCGTCATGGCGCTCTACGCTTTCGGGATGATGTTTTTCGACGCCACGGGTGTCGTCCGTGAGAACAACGGATCTCCCTTCCTGGTCTTTCTCCTGGGAGGCCTCTCGGCGGTGATTCTGGTGGTGATCTTCGCCGCGCCGGTCATCGGCCACAACGTTCAGGCCCTTTACCCGCCCGTTGAGGGAGCGACCAATCCCCAGGCCGTCGGCCTGGTGCTCTTTACCAAATATCTGGTTCCCTTCGAAGTGGCGGCGGTCATGCTCCTGGTGGCGATGATCGCCGGCATCATTCTGGCGGGCAAAAAGATGGAACGCAGCCTCTCCTCCACCAGGGATGAGGAACTTCTCGAGACCAGCGAAAAGGAGATGAAATGATCGGAGTGACCCATTACCTCGTGCTTTCGGCGATTCTTTTCAGTATCGGGATCGTGGGCGTGATCCGGCGGAAGAATCTGCTGATGCTCTTTTTCGCTACGGAGATCATGCTCAACGCGGCCAACATCGCCTTTGCGGCGATCTCCAGCTACTCCCATGATCTGAGCGGACAGATGTTCGCCTTTTTCATCGTGGCGATCGCCGCCAGCGAGGTCGCCGTGGGGCTGGGTCTGCTGATCCTGCTCTACAAAAAGTACGGCACGCTGGATCTCGATAACTATACAATGTTGAAGGGGTGATCATGGAAAGCTTGGTCTATATCGCACTGTTCGCACCGCTGGTCGGTTCGCTCTTCGCCGCCCTGTTCGGGATGCGTCCCAAAACGCTGCTGACGGGTGTGGTCACTTCCCTGCTGCTGATCGTCTCCTTCGTGGCCTCGGTGTTGCTGCTGATCCACGTAATGGAGGTCGGGCCGGTCCGTGTACGGTTGATGGATTGGATCGTCGCGGGAGACATGAGGATTCCTTTCGGCTTCACCGTGGATCAGGTGACGGCGGTGATGATGACGGTGGTGACCCTGGTCTCCGCCGTGGTCCACGTCTACTCCAACGGCTACATGGAGCATGACAAAGGATTCAACCGCTTCTTCAGCTACCTCTCCGCCTTCGTTTTCTCCATGCTGGTCCTGGTGATGAGCGACAACTTCCTGGGCCTCTTCATCGGATGGGAAGGGGTCGGGGTCTGTTCCTGGCTGCTGATCGGCTTCTGGTACCACAAGGAGGACGTGGGCCGGGATGTCAACCCCTCCATCTCTCCCTCCTGGGCGGCCAACGAAGCCTTCATCATGAACCGGATCGCCGACCTGGGGATGCTGATCGGAATTTTTCTGATCTACTGGAACGTCGGTTCCCTGCAGTATGACGAAGTCTTCCGTGCCGTTCCCAACCTGGATCACGGTCTGCTGGTAGTGATCGGCATCATGCTCTTCATCGGCGCGATGGGAAAATCGGCCCAGTTCCCCCTGCATACCTGGCTTGCCGACGCCATGGAGGGTCCCACCCCCGTCTCGGCCCTGATCCACGCGGCGACGATGGTCACCGCCGGAGTCTATCTGGTAATCCGGGCCAACCCCCTCTACAGTGAGATTCCCGAGGTGAGCTACTTTATCGCCGTACTGGGAACCTTCGTGGCGATCTTCGCCGCTTCGATGGCCCTGGTCAACCGGGATCTGAAGCGGATCATCGCATATTCGACACTTTCCCAGCTGGGATACATGTTCGCCGCGGCGGGACTGGGGGCCTACTGGGTGGCGCTGTTCCACCTGGCGGCTCACGCCTTCTTCAAAGCGCTCCTCTTCCTGGGGGCCGGTAACGTCATGCACGCCATGAACGACGAGCTGGATATCTTCAAGATGGGAGGGCTCAAGAAACATATGCGGTGGACCTACCTCTATATGGGGTTGGCCTCCCTGGCACTTGCGGGGATCTGGCCCTTCGCCGGCTTCTTCTCCAAAGATACGATCCTGGAGGTGGCGTTCAACGAGCACACCTACGGAATCTGGTTCATTCTCTGGTTGACGGCGGGTCTGACCGCGTTCTATAGCTTCCGCCAGGTCTTCCTGACCTTCCTGAGCGACGAGCGCTACAAGCAGTACGGCTTCCATCCCCATGAGGTTCAGAAGTATGTCCTCTGGGCGATGGCTCCCCTGGCGGTCCTCGCCGTGGTCTTCGGATGGTGGAAAGAGTCCTTCATGGAGTTCGTCACCCGGCTGCTGCCCGCCTACGAGATGAGCGAACATACCCACCATATGGTCTGGATCCTGATCGTCGTCACCATGGCGATCGCACTGGGAGGCATCGCCGTAGCCTATGTTCTCTACGCCAAGAAGCTCAAGCGCAACGAGAAGATCGAGCGGAGCCTTCCCTACCGGGTGCTCAGCAACCAGTACTACATTCCGGTCTTTTACGAAAAGGTCTTCTCCAAACCCTACGCGGAGCTTTCCGACATCGCCTGGAGAGAGATCGATCTGCAGGTGGTCGACGCTACCGTCGACGGCATCGCCCATGTAATCGAGGAGAGCGGGGACGGCGCCCGGAAGATGCAGACCGGCAACCTGTCGGATTACCTCAAGTGGATGGCGGCCGGAGCGATTCTGCTGGCGATCCTGGCGGTCTTCACCGCACTGAAGCATTAAGGAGAGAACGGTATGGAGAATATTTTAAGTGTCTTGATCTTTTTCCCGCTTCTTGCGGCTCTGCTGGGAATCGTAGTGAGCAAGGAGACGATCCGGGTCTACGGGATCACCGTGGCCGCCATCGAGTTCCTCCTTTCGCTCTGGCTCTGGTTCGCCTTCGATCCCAGCAACAGCGGGTTTCAGTTCATCGAATATGTGCCGCTGGTAAGTGATTTCGGGATCAACTACTATCTCGGAGTTGACGGCATCAGTCTCTTCATCGTCGTCATGGCGACCCTGATGACCCTGGTGGGGATCATCAGCCTGGGGGAGGTGAAGGACCTGAAGAACCTCATCATCACCCTTTTGATGCTGGAGGTGACGATGATCGGCGTCTTCGTCTCCCTCGACGCCATCGTCTTCTACCTCTTCTGGGAGTTCTCCCTGGTACCGATGCTCTACATCATCGGCGCCTGGGGAGGGGAGAAGCGCCTCTACGCGGCGGTCAAATTCTTCCTTTATACCTTCGCCGGCTCCCTGATCATGCTGGTGGGCATGCTCTATGTCGCCTACGTCTATCAGTCCGTCGCCGGGGTCTGGAGTTTCGCCCTGACCGACTGGTACGCACTGGTACTTCCCATCTCGGTACAGAAGTGGCTCTTCTGGGCCTTTTTCCTCGGCTTCGCCATTAAGGTGCCGATGTTCCCCTTCCATACCTGGTTGCCCTACGCCCACGGCCAGGCGCCCACCGTCGGTTCGGTGATCCTGGCGGCGGTGCTTCTGAAGATGGGAACCTACGGGTTCGTCCGGTTCTCCCTTCCGATGTTCCCGGACGCCGCCGTGGCGTACATCGTCCCGGTAGGCATTATCTCCATCATCATGATCATCTACACGGCGATGGTCGCTTATGCCCAGGAGGATATGAAGCAGGTGATCGCCTACAGCTCCATCTCCCACATGGGGGTGATCGTTCTGGGAACCTTCGCCATGAACGCCGAGGGAATCGCCGGTTCGGTATTCCTGATGCTCTCCCACGGGATCGTCTCGGGGGCGCTCTTCCTCCTGGTGGGGGTCATCTATGACCGCCGCCATACCAAACTGATGAGCGAGTTCGGGGGATTGGCCAGTGTCATGCCCAAATATGCGGTGATCTTCGGTATCATGCTGATGGCCTCCGTGGGGCTGCCTCTGACCATCGGTTTCGTCGGGGAGTATCTTTCCCTGGCGGGCTTCTTCAAGGTCTCTCCGCTGATGACGCTGCTGGGTGGCTTCTCGATCATCCTGGGGGCCGTCTATATGCTTTCCCTCTACAAAAAGAGTTTCTTCGGTCCCGTGACCAAAGAGGAAAACAAAAAGCTTTTCGACCTGGACAAGCGTGAACTGACGGCCCTGCTCCCCCTGGTGGCCATCGTCATTTGGCTGGGAGTCTATCCCAAGCCGGTTCTGGGACCCATCGATACCAGCGCCAAGGCGCTGGTGAGCTTCATGCACGAGAAGGCCCAGACCCCGCAGGCCAAAGCGGTCATTCACGTTAGCAAAAGCACCAAGGAGGCCCGATAATGTTGCAGCCTATTTCCGTTAGCCTGGCATCGCTCAATCTGATCACGCTCTCACCGATGCTGGTGGTCATCGGCGGTGCTTTGCTGATTCTCATCGTCGATCTGTTGAAGAAGGATCTGGACAAGTCCATCTACATCATGCTCTCGGTCCTGGTCCTGTTCGTCGATTTCGGAGCGACCCTGAGCCTGAGCCTCAACGAACGGGGCTTTTTCGACGTCATGCTCGTCGATGGGGTGGCGATCGTCTCCCAGTTGTTGATTCTGCTGGCCTCGATGCTCTTCATCCCCCTGGCCCTGACCAGCAAGCGTTTCCATGAATACTCCTACCCCGAGTATTTCGCTCTCTTCCTCTTTATGGTGGGAGGCTTTCAGTTCATGGTGGCGACCGACAACCTGATCCTGATCTTCGTCGGACTGGAGACCGCTTCCCTCGCGCTCTACACCCTGATCGCCATGCACAACACCCGCGGTTCCCACGAAGCGGCCATCAAATACTTTACCCTGGGCGCCATGGCCGCGGGATTTTTCGCCATGGGTGCCGCCGCGATCTATGCGACCACCGGTGCCGTGGAGCTTTACGACGTGGCCAAGGTTTTCCAGGCCCGGATGAACGAGCCCGGCTTCACGGTTCCCCTGATCGGCGGTGCGCTGTTGATGATGGTGGCGATCGGCTTCAAAGTCTCTCTGATCCCCTTCCACCTCTGGACCCCCGACGTCTACGAGGGGGCCAGTGCGCCCATGGCGGGGTACATGTCGATCGTTCCCAAGGTCACGATGATGGTGGTCGCCATGCGGCTGCTGGGCCTTTACGTCGACATGGGGGTCGAGGCGGTCCGCTGGATGATCATCATTCTGGCGGTGGTCACCATGACCCTCTCCAACGTCATGGCCCTGGTCCAGGAGGATGTCAAGCGGATGCTCGCCTACAGCTCCATCTCCCACGCCGGTTTCGTCATGGCGGCCCTGGCCCTGGACACCACCAAAGCCTACAGCAGTATTTTCCTCTACTACGGTCTCTTCCTCTTTACCAACCTGGGGGCCTTCGCCATGCTCTGGATCACCCGGAACAAGCAGGCGAATTACCATCCCCGTTTCCATCATCCCTATCAGAAGTTTGCGGGGTTGGTGCATATTTCACCGATCGGGGCGGTCATCATGGGGATCTTCATGCTCTCCCTGACCGGAGTCCCCCCCTTCAGCCTCTTCTGGGGTAAGCTCTACATCATCAGCGCCACGGTGGATGCCGGATACATCTGGCTGGCGGTGGTGATGGCACTCAACAGCGCCATCGCCGCCTACTACTATCTGAAACTGATCGTCTGGATGTTCCTCAAGCCCGCAAATCCCGGTGTCGAGGCGCTGGATGTCAACAATTCTCGTCCTCTGGTGGTGATCGTCAGCATCGCCGTGGCCGTCACTACATTCTCGGTGTTCTTCATGCAGCCGCTGCTCAACTACATCAGCTACATGGTGAGTGTCAGCGGATACTGAGGCACGTTCCTCCGAAACGCTTTTCGGGGGCCTTTCGCCCCAATCCCTACAGAATTTTCTCTATTTCATACATAAGCAGACGTTCGTCGCCACGCAGCACTTTGTCGAATTGGCTTCGATTGAAGGTGCGTTGCCTTTTGGCCAGTCGTGCGGTATGTGTGACGATTTTTTCCTCCATCGTCCGATAGTCCCAGACTCCGTCGAAGTATTCCAGGACCTCCCGGATGCCGATGGCCTTCATGGGGTGGGGCTCCCGGCCGTAACGTGCCTCCAGCCCCGCCACTTCGTCGACGAGTCCCTCTTCGAGCATCGTTCGGGTCCGCAGTCGGATCCGCTGCCGGAGCTCCTCCCGTTCCCTCAGGATTTCGAAGAGGGGGAGAGGTTCTTCGACGACGGGGCGGGGCGGATGGAGCCGGAAATACTCCCGGGGATCTTCGCCGGTCTGCAGAAGGATCAGAAGCCCCTTCTCCAGGCGATAACGGTCTCCGGCATGGAGCGTCTCGGCATAGGATGGAGCTCGTTCCCGCAGATAATCGAAGGCCCGCTCCGGATCCCGGAGCATTCCTTCGACCTGTGTGCGGATTCCGGGGGAGAGTTCCGGCAGGGGGCTGATGCCCTCGAGAAGTATTTTCAGGTAAAAGGAACTTCCCCCGACAATAAAGAGGGGACGTGCCGTCCGGACCGCGAGATCGGCGACCTCCCGATAAAGTTCGAGGAACCGCATTACGTCGAAGGGTTGGTCGGGATCGAGCAGATCGATGCCGTAGTGGGGGACGCTGGCCAGTTCCGCCGGGGAGGGTTTCGCCGAAGCGATATCGATTCCCCGGTAGAGGGAGAGGGAATCGAGGGAGAGGATCAGACCGTTGTGGCGTTGTGCCAGTTTGAGGGCCAGGGAGCTTTTGCCGCTGGCGGTGGCACCGATAAGGGCGATCTGTCGGAGAGGAGAGACTTGCATGGGGAAATCATAACACAGCTTCCGCGCGCGGAGAGGCGAACCAGCCCCTGAGAAGAGAGGCTTTGCTATAATGGGACGATCCAAACGAGGAGAGCAGCGACCCATGAAGGCCCGAAAAAACGAAAACAGGAAACTGGAATATGACGAAAAGGCGATGAAACTCGGCATTGCCTTTTACGAGCGGTGCGAATTGGCGTTGGAGCTGCTCTATCATTTGATGAAGAGTAAGCGCCTGCAGAGTTTTTCCGCCATTTTGCTCCATACCGAGCTGGAGAATCCCGAGGAGTTTCTCCAGCGACAAAAACGCAAAACCGATCTGCTCTACCCCATCGACTCCGAAGCGAAGATCTACGCTCTGCTTTGTCAGGAGACCCAGGTGGACGGGGGGTATTACTTCATCAAACGTCTGACGAAACTGATGGAGGAAGAGGGAAACGCGGAAGTCCATGCGGCCATCGTGGGAGTGGAGGGGACCCGCTATCCTGTCCGGGACCTGCTCTTCGTCATTCTGGACACCTTTATGCGGGCAAACGATCCGGAGAGCGCGGATAACGTCATCTATCGCACCGTCAAATGAGGTGCCGTTCGTGAGACTGTTGGAGAGGGAGAACCGCTACAACCTGGCCAACCTCATCACCTTCGGCAACATCGCCTGCGGGGTCCTGGCCCTCTACTTCATCGGGAAGGGGGAGTTTTCCACCGCCATCGTCCTGGCGTGGATCGCCGGAGTCCTGGATATCGCCGACGGCAAGGTGGCCCGCAGATTCAATCTTTCGACGGAGTTCGGGGTCCAGCTCGACAGCTTTGCCGACTTCCTCTCCTTCGTCGTCATGCCCTCCTTTCTCCTCTTCTACGCCCTGCAGAAGAGTTCGCCTTTCCAGGAGGCGGTGCTGGGGGCGGTCTTCATCTTCTACATCATCAGCGGACTGCGCCGACTGGTGGAGTTCAACCTCAAGGTCGACGCCGGAAGCGTGGAGAAGTATTTCGAGGGGGTTCCCACCCCCCTGGGGGCGATCCTGCAATGGGTGCTTTATCTGCTTTACCGTTACGGGGTGATTTCCAATGCCTGGGTGATCGGGGCGCTGGTGCTCCTGATCGCCTGGTCTCTCAATTCGAAGATCAGGATTCCTCATCCATGAGATGTGTCTCATGGATGAGGAAGTGAAAAGTTAAGAGTGAAAAGCGGTTCCGACCGGGGCCGGAGAGTGAAAAGTTTTGGAGGGGAGCGCTGAGCGCTCCCTTCTTTTGAAATATAGGGGAACGATGGATTTCAACACGGTGAAAAAACGATTGGCGGATTTTTCCGAGCTGGTGATGTTCCAGCATTCGGTCTTCTCCCTGCCCTTCATCTTCGTGGCGATGGTGGTGGCGGCTCACGGGTGGTTCGGCTGGAGGCTGCTGCTGCTGGGCGCATTGGCGGCGGTGACGGCACGGAACTTCGCCATGGGGGTCAACCGCTACCTCGACCGGGACATCGACGCCCTCAACCCCCGGACCAGGAACCGTCCCTCGGTGGACGGCCGGGTGAGCGGGGGGCAGATGCTCGCGTTCATCGCTCTCAACGCCTTGGGCTTCGTCTGGGTCGCCTGGGCGATCAACGATCTGGCCTTCAAACTCTCCGTTCCGATTCTCGTCATCCTGGGGGCCTACACCCTCTTCAAGCGCTTCAGCGCCCTGGCCCACCTGGTCCTGGGGCTGAGCCTGGGGCTGGCCCCTATCGCCGGGGCGGTGGCGGTGAGCGCCTCGATCCCCGCCTGGAGCCTCTGGCTGGCGGCGGGGGTGACCTTCTGGGTGGCGGGCTTCGACCTGCTTTACAGCCTCCAGGATATGGAGTTCGACCGGGAGCACGGCCTCCACTCCATCCCTTCGAAACTCGGCGCTTCCCGGACCCTGGCTCTGGCAGCATTTTTCCATTTTTTGACGGTCTGTTTCTGGGGCGCTTTCGTCGTCACGGCGGGATTGGGTGGCTTCGCCTGGGCGGCGGTGCTCTTTTCGGCGGCGATGTTGGGCTACGAGCACTACCTGGTACGAAAGGATTTCACCCAGATCGACCGGGCTTTCTTCACCGTCAACGGCTATCTGGGGTTTGTCTTTTTCGGGCTGGTCGTGCTCGATATTGCCTTTTAGTGTGCAGTACGGACCTTCGGTCCTACAGCACGGCGCCGGGGGCGCCTACAGCGTTCAGCAAAAAAAAATTGCTGCGGACTGTAGGGCCGAAGGCCCGTGCTGAATGCTGTAGGACCAACGGTCCGTGCTTTTAAAAAAGGATGTTTATGAAAAAACTGCTGGAACTCAACGGCGTTTCCGAAGCCTGGGAGCCGATCCTGCTGCCGGCCCTGGAAGCGCTGGAAGAGTCCTACCGGGAGTGGCTGATGGCGGGGGAGGGGTACATCCCGGCGCGGGAGCGGGTCCTGGCGGCCTTTTCGACCCTGGAGCCGGAGGCGGTGCGTTTCATCCTCTTCGGCCAGGATCCCTATCCCCGCCCCGAGAGCGCCATCGGCTACGCTTTTATCGACGGGCGAGTGAGGGAGATCTTCACCCCGACGGGCCTGAGCCGGGAGGTCAACCGGGCCACCAGCCTGCGCAACTTCGTCAAGATGTCCCTGGTGGCCGACGGCCGCCTCGATCCCGCCGACACCTCCCAGGAGGCGATCGCCGCCCTGGACAAAAGCGATCTGATCTCCACGATGGAGGAGCTGAGGCGCAACTTCGAAGCCGCCGGGGTCCTGCTCCTCAACACCGCCCTGGTCTTCCGCTCCAAGGAGGAGTCCAAACTCCAGATCCGTGCCTGGCAGGGCTTCGTCTCCCGCCTGCTGGAAGGGATGGCCTCCTACGGGCCGAAGCTGATTCTCTTCGGATCCCACGCCAAGGCGGTGCGGAAGATTCCCGGAGCGGAAGCGTTGGAAGCGGCCGCCCTGGAACATCCGTTCAACCACAGCTTCATCCGCAATCCCGAAGCCCATGCACTTTTCGGACCGATGGGACTTTTGAAGAAGCGGTCGATTTAGCTTTCTATAAGAAAAATCCGGCTATTATTCGGCTCTCCAAATCATGCGCCCATGGCTCAGCTGGATAGAGCACCTGATTGCGGTTCAGGAGGTCTCAGGTTCGAATCCTGATGGGCGTACCACTTTTTCCCGTTTCTTTTCATCTCGATTTGTCTCGATCGTTCAAAGAATTTACCCGTCGCGATTTCGGGGTGTGTACTGTCCGTTTTCTCAATAGCTTCGACGGGGGCAAACGTCTCTTATCCAAGACGCGATATAATCCAGACAATTTCATCACTGCAGGAGAAGTGCCGATGCGGGTATTGTTGCTGAGTCGCAACCGCGTGGTCCAGGAGCTGGTCCGGATGGGAAGCCGGGGGGTTCCGGAACTGGAGCTTGAGGTGCTGGGGGAGCTTTCCGGCCTGAAGCACGACCGCTACGAGCTCCTCCTGGTAGACGAGCGTTTTGCCGGTGCGAAGGAGCTGGAACATCTGTTGGTGCGGCGGCGGGTGCTCCTGGGCGATCCGGAACGGGCGGAGGCGGAAGCCTACGATACCGTGCTCTCCAAGCCCTTTCTCCCCCGGGATATCCGGCGACTGCTGGAGGAGGAACCCGAGGAAGAGGAGGAGCCCTGGGAAGAGTTGAGTTTGTCGGATCCCGGGGAAACCGGAGATGGAGAGCTCACGGAAGTACTGGATGAAGAAGAAATTCGCCGGATCCGCGCACTCCTCGATGGTGAAGAGATTGACGAGACTCCCGGGAGTATACCCGAATCGGTATCGGCGGAACGGGAGTCGAAAACTCTGAGCGCCGACGAGCTTTTCGAACTCCTGGAACGGCTCAAGGTCAAAAAACTGCGGAAGCTGCTGCGGGGCGCGACCATTCATCTGAGCATCCAATTTCCGGAGGACGCATGAACACCGGAGCCATCCTTATCCTTTCCGGTCCCAGCGGAGCGGGCAAAAGCACGATCATCCGTCACGCGGAGCCCCGAATCGGTCCGTTCTATTTTTCCATCTCCACAACGACCCGTCCTCCCCGGGAGGGAGAGCGGGACGGCGTGGACTACTACTTCGTCTCCCCGGAAGAGTTCGAACGGGAGATCGCCGCGGGGGAATTCCTTGAATACGCCCGGGTCCACGGCAACTATTACGGCACCTCCCTCAAACCGGTTCGCGAAGCCCTGGAGGAGGGGAAGCTGGTGATTTTCGATATCGACGTCCAGGGGCACCGGTTGGCCCGGGAGCGGATGGGAGACCGGATCACCTCCGCCTTCATCACTCCGCCGAGCCTCGCGGAGCTGGAACGTCGCCTTTCGGGACGCTCCACCGACGATCCGGAGACGATCCGCCGCCGTCTGGAAAACGCCCGGGAGGAGATTGGAGCCCTGGAAGAGTATGATTTTCTCATCGTCAACGACGATCTGGAGCGGGCGACGGAGGAGTTTGTCGCCATCACCCGGGCCGCCCGACTCAAGCCGGGACGGGAAGCGGCCCGGCGGTTCCGGGAGGCATGGCTCGCCGGAGAAGCGAGCGGGGTTTGAGGGTTAAAAAACTTGGAGTATAATTAGCGCGAATCAAACCATACGCCCGATAGGGCAGAAAAGGAAATGCACATGGGTATGCCTAGCGGATGGGAATTGTTGTTGGTAGTGGGAGTCATCGTACTTCTTTTCGGCGGGAAGAAAATTCCCGAACTCGCCAAGGGACTCGGCAAGGGAATCAAGGATTTCAAAAAAGCGGTGAACGAGGACGATGAGCCCCAGCCCGCCGCTCCCGCGAATAAAGAGATCGAGGACAAGACGGCGCAGACCGCTTCCGCCGAATCCGTCAAAGAGACGGACAAGGCCTGATTCTCTCCCAACGGGACATCTTCTACCCCTACCTTCGCCCCTCCGGGCGGAGACTCCATCGAAACTTTTCACACGAACGGATACGAAGCGATGCAGATCAAGCAGCAACTCAATCGACTGATAGCCGAAGCGGCCGAAGCGGCGGGAATCCCTCTGGAAAACCCCCAGGTCACCGAGGCGGGCAAACCCGAGTTCGGCGATTACCAGTTCAACGGCGCCATGCCCCTGGCCAAACAGCTCAGGCAGAATCCCCGACAGATCGCCCAGAATCTGATCGAGCATCTCCCCGAAAACGAGATCCTCGACAAAGCGGAGATCGCCGGGCCGGGCTTCATCAACCTGACCCTACGCGGTGACTGGCTCGCCCGGAGCCTGGAAGAGGCGTTTGCCGACGATCGGCAGGGAGTGGGTCGTGGGGAGGAGCCCAAGACGGTGGTCGTGGACTACTCCAGCCCCAACATGGCCAAGCAGATGCACGTCGGACACCTGCGCTCGACGATCATCGGCGACTCCCTGGCCAACCTCTTCGCCTTTCTCGGCGACGAGGTGATCCGCCAGAACCACATCGGCGACTGGGGGACCCAGTTCGGGATGCTCATCGCCTACCTGGAGGAGCTGGGAGAGGGGGCCGAGGGGAGCCTCCACGATCTGGAGGAGTTTTACAAGGCGGCCAAGAAACGCTTCGACGAGGATGAAGCTTTCGCCGACAAATCCCGGGAGTACGTGGTGAAGCTCCAGGGGGGCGACGTGCGCTGCCTCCACCTCTGGGAGAATTTCATCGACAAATCCCTGGGCCATTGCGAAGAGGTCTACCGCAAGCTCCATGTGCAGCTGAGCCGGGAGGATGTCCGGGCCGAAAGCTCCTACAACGACGATCTGGCCGAAATTGTCGCCGACCTGGAGTCCAAGGGGCTGCTGGAGGAGAGCCGGGGGGCCAAGGTGGTCTTTGTCGACGGGGAGGAGAACCCCCTCATCATCCAGAAGAGCGACGGCGGCTACCTCTACGCCACCACCGACCTGGCGGCGATCCGCTTCCGGGTCCGGGAGCTGGGGGCCCGACGCATCAGCTACGTGGTTGATGCCCGGCAGGCGGGCCACTTCCGGCAGGTTTTCGCCGTAGCGAGAAAGGCGGGCTACGCCCCGGAGGAGGTGGAGCTGGAGCACGTCTCCTTCGGGATGATGCTGGACAAATCGGGCCGCCCCTTCAAGACCCGGGACGGCGGCACCGTCAAGCTCATCGAACTCCTCGACGAGGCGGTGGAGCGGGCCAAGGGAGCGATCACCCAGAAGGAGGCCTACGACGAAGAGGAGCTGGAGAAGATTGCCGAGATCGTCGGCATCGGCGCCGTCAAATACGCCGACCTCTCCATCAACCGGGAGTCCAACTACGTCTTCGATTGGGACCGGATGCTGAGCCTGGAGGGGAACACCTCCCTTTACCAGCAGTACGCCTACGCCCGGATCCGCTCCATCCTGCGCAAATACGGCGGCGAGGTGGGGGGCCGGGTCCTCCTCGGCGACGAGGGGGAACGGCGGCTGGCCCTCAAGCTTCTCCAGTTGGAGGATGTGCTGCGCGCGGCCGCCCGGGAGGCGATGCCCCACTACATCACCTCCTATCTCTACGAGCTGGCGACCCTCTTCATGAAGTTCTACGAGAACAATCCCATCCTCCGCAGCGATGTGGAGGAGGAGATCCGCCGGAGCCGTCTCGTCCTGGCCGAAAGTACGGCGCGGACCCTGCGGCTGGCCTTGGAGATCCTGGGGATCAAGGTGCTGGACCGGCTTTGAGAATTAAGAGTGAAGAATTAAGAATTAAGAATTAAGAATTTGGGGGCGCTGCTTTGCAGCGCTGCCATGGAGATGGTAAAATCTTCTGAACGCTGAGCGCTGAACTCTGAACGCTCGCAAAAGGAGTCCCATGTCCCGTCTGATTCTCTGGATCCTTCTGACCCTGGGGCTGATCGCTCTGGAATATCGCCGAAGAAGGGAGTGGAGACGTTCCCTGTTGGCTGTGGGAATTTTCGTCTGGATCCTCTCTCTGGCGGTGGTGGGATTGACGATGCGGGCGGTCCTTCCCTTTTTCCTCCTCCATACCCTTTTGATTCTCTTCGCCTGGGGAGCGCTGCTCTATTCTCTCTACATCCGGCGATGGCTCTGGTGGGCCTTCGTTCTTCCGGCGTTGACCCCGCTGGTTTTCTACCTCTTCAACTTCTTCGACGGTTCCCGCTACGAAGCGTAGCGGAAACACACCATAGATTTTCGTAACTTCTTCAATTATAAGCCAGGATGATCATTCTCATCAAAAAAATAATGTGGAAAATTATTTTCCTATAAGGATAATTAGCCTATAATTCTTTCAGGAAAAGTTTTTTCCGTTGAATTAAATTAAAAGGAGGAAATGATGGCCAAACGTGGAAACTCCATCATCAAAGGAATCGAAATCGAGGAGGTGGTCGGACTGCTCAACCGCGCCTACGCCGACGAGTGGCTCGCCTACTATCAGTACTACATCGAAGAGAAAGTGGTCCAGGGGATCATGAAGGATGCGGCGATTGCCGAGCTGCGGCAGCACGCCGCCGACGAGCTGCGCCACGCCGACATGGTGGCCCAGCGGATCCTGCAGCTGGGAGGCACCCCGCTGCTCAACCCCCGGGAGTGGTTTTCCCACAGCAACTGCGGCTACGAGGAGCCCGGCGACTTCAACGTCGTGGCGATCCTCGAAGATGCGATCCGGGGAGAGCAGTGCGCCATCAGCACCTACAGCGAGCTGGCGGAACGGACCCGGGGCAAGGATATCGTCACCTACGACATCGTCTCCCGAATCCTCGCCGACGAGGTGGAGCACGAAGAAGACCTCCAGGCCCTCCACGACGACATCACCGAGTTTGTCGAGAGTCTCAAAGGGGATCGGAGCTGAGCGGCGCCTCCCCAGGAGGCATTCCGAAAAAAATTGACGAAAAAGGAACGAAAATGAACCAATACGAAAGCTATCGGTGTGAAATCTGCGGAAACGAGGTGGAGGTCCGGAACGTGGGAGGCGGCAAGCTCCGCTGCTGCGATCGGGAGATGGTCTGCATCACCGAAAACCTGACGGCGGTCAACCTGATGAAGGCCTTTGCCGGGGAGTCCCAGGCGCGAAACAAGTATGAGTTTTTCGCTGACGTGGCGATGAAGGAGGGACTGCACCGCATCGCCCGGTTCTTCCAGGAGGCGGCGGACAACGAAAAGTACCACGCCATGGCGGAGTTCAAGGCCTACAACCGCCTGGTTCACGACGTGGAGCTGGATACGACGGCCAAAAACCTCCAGTACGCCGCCGACGGAGAGCGCTACGAGCACGAAGAGATGTACCCCGGCTTCGCCGCCATTGCCAAGGAGGAGGGGCTCGACGCCGTCGCCCGGCTCTTCCGGGCCATCGGAAAGGTGGAGGTGGAGCACGAGCGGGAATACCTGGAACTCAAGGCGGCCCTGGAGGCCGAGGGCTTCTTCGACAGCGAGAAGAACGAAGAGTGGATCTGCGAAGTCTGCGGCCACGTCCACCGGGGTAAGAAGCCCCCGGCCCAGTGCCCTCTCTGCAAAGCCGACCGGGAGTACTTCAAGAAACGTTGCGCCGACGTGACCGCCGGCTGATCCCGAACGCATCGAAAGGAACGAAAATGAACACGAAACCCGAATGTCCGGTCACGGAAGAGGCCTACCGCCACACTACGCTGGGGGGAGCGCGTCTTGGGGAGTGGTGGCCCGAACAGCTCAACCTGCGGATCCTCAATCCGGATCATGCCGAGTTGCGCCCCACCCCCGACGATTTCGACTATGCCGAAGCCTTTGCCCGGCTCGACTACCAGGGGCTCAAGGAGGATCTCCGGAAGCTCCTGACCGATTCCCAGGAGTGGTGGCCCGCCGACTACGGGCACTACGGTCCGCTCTTCATCCGCATGGCCTGGCACAGCGCCGGGACCTACCGGATCATGGACGGACGGGGCGGGGCCTTTGGAGGCAATCAGCGCTTCGCCCCCGTCAACAGCTGGCCCGACAATGTCAACCTGGACAAGGCCCGACGCCTGCTCTGGCCCGTCAAACGCAAATACGGCGACGCCGTCAGCTGGGCCGACCTGATGATCCTGGCGGCCAACGTGGCAATGGAGTCCATGGGGTTGCGGACCTTCGGGTTCGCCGGAGGACGGGAGGACCTCTGGGGACCGGAAGAGGATCTCTACTGGGGACCGGAGTCGGAGTGGCTGGCGGAAGAGCGCCGGGAAGAGGACGGCAGGCTGGCCAACCCCCTGGCGGCGGTCCAGATGGGGCTGATCTACGTCAACCCCGAAGGGCCCGGCGGAGTCCCCAACGCCCTGGACGCGGCCCGGGAGATCCGGGAGAGCTTCCGGCGCATGGGGATGAACGACGAAGAGACCGTGGCGCTCATCGCGGGAGGCCATACCTTCGGCAAGAACCACGGAGCCGCGGATCCCTCGAAGTACCTCGGCCCCGAGCCGGAGGCGGCGCCGCTGGAGGAGCAGGGGCTGGGATGGAAGAACCGCTACCGCAGCGGCAAGGGGCCCGATACCATCACCAGCGGCCTGGAGGGGGCGTGGACACCCCATCCGACCCGCTGGGATCAGGGGTTTTTGGAGCTGCTGTTCCGCTACGACTGGAACCTGGTCAAGAGTCCCGCCGGGGCCTGGCAGTGGGAGCCGGTGGATCCCGACGAGAAGGACCTGGTTCCCGACGCCCACGATCCCGGGACGCGCCGCAAAACGGTGATGCTCACCACCGATCTCGCCCTGCGCTTCGACCCCGACTACGCCCGGATCGCCCGGCGCTTTCTTGAGGATCCTGACGCCTTCTCCGACGCCTTTTCCCGGGCCTGGTTCAAGCTCACCCACCGGGACCTGGGGCCCCGGAGCCGCTATCTCGGCCCGGAGGTCCCCGACGAAGAGCTTCTCTGGCAGGACCCCCTGCCGAAGGCGGAGCATCCCCTCATTGGGAGGGAGGATGCCCTGGGGATCAAGAAGCGGATCCTCGAAAGCGGTGTGGAGCCCGCCCGCTGGGTCCGTCTCGCCTGGCACGCGGCGGCCACCTACCGGGATTCGGACAAGCGTGGCGGCGTCAACGGCTCCCGGATCCGGCTGGAGCCCCAGCGAAGCTGGGAATACAACGCGGAGGGAGGGTTCGAGGCGCTGCTGGAGATCCTGGAAAGGGTCGCGGCGGAGTTCGCCGAAGGGCGCCGGGATGGCCGGAAGGTCTCCCTGGCGGATCTGATCGTCTTGGCCGGGGACGCGGCGGTGGAGGAGGCGGCCCGCCGGGGCGGGGTAGAGCTGGAGATTCCCTTCCGGCCCGGTCGGACCGACGCCCGGCAGGATCAGACCGATCCCCACGCCTTCGCCTGGCTCGAACCGGCGGCCGACGGTTTCGTCGATTTCGTCAAGCGGGGGTGCGAAAGGATGCCGACGGAGCGGATGCTGATCGACCGGGCCCGGCAGCTGAACCTCCGCGTGCCGGAGATGACGGTGTTGGTGGGCGGGTTGCGCGGCATCGGGGCGCTCTACGGAGAGGAGGAGGGGCGGCTCGTCGAGCGGACCGGGGTTCTCAGCCACGAATTTTTCGTCAATCTGCTGGAACCGGGAACCGAATGGAGACCGGTGGAGGGGTCGCCGCAGCGTTTCGAGGGGATCGACCGTTCCACGGGCGCTCCCCGCTGGCGGGCGGGCCGGGTCGATCTGCTCTTCGGCTCCCACTCCCAGCTCCGGGCCCAGGCGGAGTATTACGCCCAGGAAGACAAGAAGGAACGCTTCGTCCGGGACTTCGCCGCGGCCTGGTACAAGGTGATGCACCTAGACCGTTTCGATCTGCCCCGGGAGCGGCGGACGGAACGCCGATTTTGAGACGGGATCAGGAGGGCCGGGACCCCTGGAGCTCTTCGAGAAACTCTTCGAGGCTGTAGCGGCGGCGGTAGGCGGGGGTCATGAGGTGGACGATGATCTCTCCCAGGTCCACGACGATCCATTCGTCGCTTTCGTCGGCGCCGTAGAAGGTCTCTCCCAGGGGTTTGAGCTCCTCGCGCATGTGGTCGTAGAGGGCGGCGGTATGTTTCCCTCCCAGGGAGTTGGCGATGACGACCCGTTTGGCGATGTAGTCGATATCTTCCAGGTTGAATACCTCGATCTCTTCGGCCTTTTTGCTGTCCAGAACCCGGACGATTCTTTCGATACGTTCTTCGAGACTCATCTACTCGTTTCCTTCATTGATGGGATGGGTGTTTCCGGAGAGGTAGAGGGCGATGACCTCGTCCCGGATGCGCGGGTCGACGTATTCGAGTCCCTCTCCTCGGCGGATTCGGGTCGAGCTGACGGGAACCTCCACCGGCAGGAGCTCCGCCCGTCTCAGGCCGCTCAGATCCGGATCGCCGCCTTCCCGGGTCGCCACGAGCCAGACCGCTTCGTCGTTGAGTCGGTCGAACTCCCGCCAGCGGGGGAGGTCCGGGAGGTTGTCCCCGCCGACGACGAGATAGCGGAGGGGGAATCCCCGGCTTCGCAGCTCTTCCCAGGTTTCGATCGTATAGACGGGACGTCCCCGGCGGATCTCCCAGTCGAGCACCTCCACGCCGGGCAGATCGAAGACCCGCCGGCACCAAGCCAGGCGCCGGTCGGGGGAGGCGTGGGAACGTTCCTTGAAGGGATTGAGCCAGGAGGGAACCAGGAAGACTTTGTCGATTTCCGGACGGGCGAGAAGGGCCTCGACGATGCGACGGTGCCCCAGGTGGGGCGGATCGAAACTTCCCCCGAAAAGTGCCATCGAACCCGCATTCTTAACCAAGCGATAACCTCTGAGTGTGTAAAATCAATCCAAAGTCTATCATATTATCGTCAGGGAGGTGGCGGGGAGTCGCATTCCGGACGGGAACAAGGGAGGAATCAATGCTCAAAACCATCAAAGATCTGGAGATCGACGGGGCGACCGTCTTTATTCGCTGCGATTTCAACGTGCCGGTGGACGAGTTCGGCAACATTACCGACGATCGGCGCATCCGGGCGGCACTCCAGACGATCCGCTACTGTCTCGACCGGGAGTGCAAAGTGGTGCTGGCGTCCCACTTCGCCCGGCCCGAGCCCGGGAAGTTCGAGGAGAAATACAGCCTTCACCCGGTGTACAAACGGCTCGACACCCTGTTGAAAATCAAACGCAATCTCTATTTCGACGATTCCAAAAGCGGAGCGGTCATCACCCCCCGGGCCCTGGAGCTCTACGAACAAATGGAGGGAGGAGACGTACTGCTCCTGGAAAACCTCCGTTTCGACGCCCGGGAAACCCGGGACGATCCCGGGTTCGCCCGGGAGCTTTCCCGGTTTGGAGAATTTTACGTCAATGACGCCTTCGGCGCCTGCCACCGCAAACACGCCTCCATTCACGCCATCACCCAGTTTTACGATGGAGAGCACAAGGCGGCGGGCTTCCTCTTGGCCAAGGAGGTCAACTTTTTCCACAAGGTCCTGGAGAATCCCTCCCGGCCCTTCGTCGCCGTGGTGGGCGGGAGCAAGGTCTCGGGCAAGCTCGAAGCACTCAACCGGCTCCTGAGCAAGGTCGACAAGATCATTATCGGCGGCGGAATGGCCTTCACCTTCCTCAAAGCCCAGGGATACGAGGTGGGGAACTCCCTGGTGGAGGAGGATCTCATCGACGAAGCCCGGACCATCATGTACAAGGCGAGGAAGAACAAAGTGAAATTCTATCTCCCCGTGGACGTGGTGGTAGCCCCCGAGTTCAGCGAACATACCACGGTCAAATACCTTCCCACCCAGGAGATCCCCGAGGGATGGATGGGTCTCGACATCGGCCCGGCTTCCACCCGGCTTTTCCGGGAGGCCCTCAACGATGCCCACACCATCATGTGGAACGGCCCCATGGGGGTCTACGAAATGGAGAAGTTCGCCAAGGGGTCCATCAAGATGTCCCACTACATCGCCGAGAGCCACGCCACGACCATCGTCGGAGGGGGCGATACCGCCGACGTGGCGGCCCGGGCGGGGGACGTGGACGAGATGACCTTTGTCAGTACCGGCGGAGGTGCGAGCCTCAAACTGATCGAGGGCGAGGAGCTTCCGGGCATCGTCGCTCTCCAGAGCTGAAGGGATTCCCATGATTTTCGCCGCCAATTTCAAGATGAACCATACCCGCCGTTCCACCCGGATCTGGCTGGAAGAGATGGAAGAACGCCTGGAGGAGCTGGGAAGCGGTGACGCCGTCTACTGTTTTCCCCCCGCCACGGCGCTTTGTCCCTCTACCGGACGCATCACCGTAGGGGCCCAAAACGCCTATCCCGCCGCCAAAGGAGCCTATACCGGAGAGATCGGACTGGAACAGCTGGAGGAGTTCGGGACCCGGACCGTGCTCATCGGCCACAGCGAGCGCCGGGAGCTCCTGGGGGAGAGCCAGGAGAGCGTCGCCGAAAAGTTTCGCTTCTTCGCCGAGCAGGGCTTCGAGATCGTCTACTGTATCGGGGAACCCCTGGAGGTCCGGGAGCAGGGGGAGGAAGCGATCTACGAGTATCTCTGGGAGGAGTTCGTCGGGATCGACGCCGACTACGAAAAACTGATCGTCGCCTACGAGCCGATCTGGGCCATCGGTACGGGACGCTCCGCCAAAAGCGAAGAGATCGCCGCCGTGCATGCCGAACTGCGTCGGCGGATCCGGCGCCCCCTGCTTTACGGAGGGAGCGTCAAGCCCGAGAACATCGCGGGCATCGTCTCCATCGAGAATGTCGATGGTGTGCTGGTAGGTTCGGCCTCCCTCAAGACGGAGAGTTTCTTCTCCCTGATCCGACAGAGTCGCGGGGTCTGATGCCCTCGCTCGGATTCTGGAAAGGATTGGTACGCCGGCTTTTCTACATCGCCGGGATGTTGGGGATCATCTCCCTCATCACCTTCGGCGCCATTCACATGGCCCCCAACAGCTTTTTCGCCGCCGGGGGGCTCAACCCCAATATGACCCCCGAAGCGATCGCGCATCTCAAGAGTGTCTACGGTCTCGATCAGCCTCTCTGGAGGCAGTACCTGAGCTGGCTGGGGGCGATGCTCCGGCTCGATTTCGGGGTCTCCTTCGCCAGCGGAAACGCCGTCATCGACGAAATCGCCGCCCGGATCGGGGTGACGCTGGGGATCAACATCGTTTCGATGATTCTGGTCTTTTTCCTCTCCTTCCATTTCGGGATCCGCAGCGCCCTGCGGGGCGGCGCCTACGAGGGGACGGTCAAGCAGGCTTCCCTCCTGAGCTACGCCATGCCCTCCTTTTACCTGGCGCTGCTGCTCATCTGGGTCCTGGGGCTGAAACTGGGATGGTTTCCCATGGCGGGGATCGAAGGGATGGAACCCAAAAAGGGGATCGCCAAAGGACTCGACATCGCCTGGCACCTGACCCTGCCGGTGACGGTGGTGGTCTTTACGGGGTTCGGGTCTCTGACGCTCTACATCCGTTCCCTCACCCGGGAGATCCTCAAAAGCGACTACATCTTCTTCGCCCGGGCGAGGGGGGTGGACGAACGGACCCTGGTACGCCGCTACATCTACCCCAATCTCATGCCCTTCGTGGTGACGATCCTGGGGCTCTCCCTCCCGGGATTGCTGGGGGGCAGTGTGATCCTGGAGCAGATCTTTTCCATCGACGGGATGGGGCTGCTTTTCTACCAGAGCGCCTTGAGCCGGGACTATCCGGTGATCATGGGGATCCTGGTGACGGGGGCTTTTTTGACGTTGCTGGGCAACGTGATCGCCGATGCGGTGCTGCTGGCGATCGACCCCCACCGGCGGAAGTAGGGATTGGTGTTGGTGTCGGGGGGTAGATCTTGGGAATCCGTGGCAGGGTAGCTACCGACTGCGCTCCGGGGAGGGGCGCTATTTGAAGAGGTTTTCCAGGGCGGAGAGATCCTTGGTCTTCTCCTGGGTGGAGGAGGAGGGAGAACGCTCCACGATTCCCTCGACTTCGTTGAGTTCGATCTGGTATTTGGTGAGCATGGAGGCGAGGCGGATGTTGATGCCGCTCTTGCCGATGGCCTTGGCCTTCTGGTCGGCGGTAATGTCGACGATCGCTTTCTGCTCGGCGGTGTTGTTGTTTTCGATCCGGACATTCTGGACCACGGCGGGGGAGAGGGCCCGGGTGATGTAGATTTCGGGGATGGGGGAGTATTCGATGCAGTCGATGTTCTCTCCGCAGAGTTCGGCGCTCACGGCATTGATCCGCACGCCCCGCTGGCCTACGGCGGCCCCGATGGGATCGATGTCGGGACGGTCGCTCTTGAGGGCGACCTTGGCCCGTTCTCCGGGAATCCGGGCCGAAGAGATGATCTCCACGGCACCGTCCTGAATCTCCGGGACCTCCCGCTTCATCAGTTCTTCGAGAAATTTGGGAGCGGTGCGGGTCAGCTCCAGGTGCATACCGTATTTGGGATCGATGCTGACGAAGCGCAAAAGGGCTTTGAGGGTGTCGCCGGTCTTGAAGCTCTCTCCCTTGATACGGTTGCGCTGGGAGAGGATTCCCTTGAGCTCCCCGATCTCCACGTAGGTATTGCCGGCGTCGTCGACCCGGCTGACGGTACCGATGATGATGGAGCCCACCTTCGCTTTGTATTTTTCGAAAATCTCCTGTTCGATGCGGCGCTGGATATGGTACTCCAGTTCCTGGAAGAGGTTCGCGGCGGCGGTGCGGCCGTAATCTTCCAGGTGGATCTCGCTGCGGATCTTGTCCCCGGGTTCGATCTCTTCGTCGTACTCTTTGGCCTCTTCCACGGTGATGAAGCGGTCGGGCTCCTCCTCGGCCCGTTCGTCGTCGTCGGGGACCACGGTGAGCACCTTGTAGAGATGGTAGGTCTGCTGGTCGTAGTCGATCTCGACTTCGAATTCGTGTTCCTCCCCCTCCAGGCGTTTGGCGGTATGGATCAGGGCCTCTTTAAACGCCTCCATGGCGCTTTCCACGGGGAGGTTCTTTTCGTGGGCCATCGATTCGATGATCGAAAGAATTTTTTGCAAGGTCGGTCCTTTCTGTCGTTATCCGAGAGTCCAATATTCCGGCACGTTACGATACAATCGGTTTTGGACGGCTGAGAGTTACGAATTGTGCAGGATTGTTCTCTATTTGAAGGTAGATTATTTTATCTCATTGTTCCTTTACGGAAAATAAAGTATAATCAAAATGAATAGAAAGGTCCCCCGGAATCTCCGCGGGATCGAAATGAGAAGGATGCAACCGTTATGAAACTCAAATTGGCGCGTACTACGCTCAAGGCAAAACCCAAGAGCATCGAACTGAGCAAAATCGAAGAGATGCTCCCCGAGAAGTCGATTTTCTACTTCGACAAGGACAACGCCCACAAAGACCTCAAAGCGCTGATCGAGCACTTCGAAGAACGGGGATACAACGTCTATATGCGGGAGGTCAAATACGGCCTCAACGAAGACGAGTACATCTACGAGGTTCATATCGTTCAGCAGTGAACGTGACCCCATGAGCAAAAAACTCTACATCGAGACGCTGGGCTGTGCGATGAACGTCCGGGATACGGAACACATGATCGCGGAGCTGGGAACGAAGGAGGGATATGTTCCCACCGAGCGCCTGGAAGAAGCGGACCTGATCCTCATCAATACCTGTTCCGTCCGGGAGAAACCCGTCTCCAAGCTCTTCAGCGAGATCGGACGCTTCCGTACTCTCCGGAAAGAGGGGGCGAAGATCGGGGTGACGGGTTGTACCGCCAGCCACCTGGGAGAGGAGATCCTCCGGCGGGCTCCCTATGTCGATTTCGTTCTGGGGGCCCGCAACGTCTCCAAGATCACCCAGGTCCTGAAGCGGCACCACGCCGTGGAGGTGGCCATCGACCACGACGAGAGCACCTATCCCTTCGGCGACTATCGTTCCAATCCCTACAAGGCGATGGTCAACATCTCCATCGGATGCGACAAGCAGTGTACGTTTTGCATCGTTCCCGCCACGCGGGGGGAGGAGATCTCCATCCCCAGCGAGCTGATCCTGCGGGAGGTACGCAGGGCCGTGGAGAGCGGGGCCAAAGAGGTGATTCTCCTGGGACAGAACGTCAACAACTACGGCCGCCGTTTCAGCGCGGGGGAGGATGAGGTGCGGGACTTCACGACTCTCCTGCGGCGGGTGAGCGGGGTGGAGGGGTTGGAGCGGATCCGGTTCCAGTCTCCCCATCCTTTGCATATGGACGACGCGTTTCTCGAGGAATTCGCCTCCAATCCGAAAATCTGTCCCCAGATCCACGTGCCGCTTCAGAGCGGTTCGACCCGGCTGCTTCGGCGAATGAAACGGGGCTATTCCAAGGAGTGGTTTCTGGATCGCTGCGAGCGTATCCGGGAGCTGGTTCCCGACGCGGCCATCTCCACCGACGTCATCGTCGGTTTTCCCGGGGAGACGGAGGAGGATTTCGCCGAGACCATGGAGGTGGTGGAACGGGTCCGCTTCGAGCAGATGTTCAGCTTCCGCTACTCTCCCCGTCCCCATACCGCGGCGGCGGAGTATGAAGAGCAGGTCCCCGGGGCCGTGGCTTCCGAGCGGCTCAGAATCCTCCAGGCCCGTCACGACGCGATCGTGGACGAGTTGATGGCGGCCCAGGAGGGGCGAACCGTGGAGGTCTACTTCGAAGAGCTTCGCTCAGGGGGCCGGGTGGCCGGCCGGGCCGCCGACGGACGGCTGGTGAGCGTGGCGGGGAGCGAGGAGCTCCTGGGGAAGATCCTGCCGGTACGGATCATCCGGGCCCAGCGTCGCTCCCTGGAGGGGGAGTTGCCGGAGAGCGACCGCGTGCCGGGGAATGGGTGAGGCGCAGTGCCCGGCCCCCGACCTGGCGGCCCTGACGGACGACTTTCTCGACTATCTTTTCAGCGTACGGGGATACAGCGAAGCGACGGTGCGGACCTATGAACTCCCCCTGCGGCAGATGCTGGAACATCATCGCCTCGATCCGACGGAGACGGGGTGGCGTCTCGATATCCTGCCCCTCCGGCGACAGATCGCCCACAATACCAAGCGGACCATCGCCAAAAAGCTCAGCGCCATCCGCTCCTTCGCCCGCTATTGCCGGGAGCAGAGGGAGCTGCCCCTTCTTCTCAACGGGGATGATACGGTCAAGGTCCCCCGGACCCTCCCCAAGCCCCTGGAGGAAGCCTATATCCGGGAAGTGATGGCGTCCGCCGATTCCGAAGAGCGTCTGATCCTGGCCCTGCTCTACGGCCTGGGACTGCGCATTTCGGAACTGGTCTCCCTGAGGCGGGAGGAGCTTTCGGGCGAGTGGGTGCGCATCACGGGGAAGGGGCGCAAGACCCGTCAGCTCCCCCTTCCCCCGGGTGTGCGAACACTGGCGGAGGCCTATCTCCGTTCCCACCCGGGGGGAAACTATCTTTTCGAAAAGGGCGGCGTCCCCCTCAACGAGAGCCAGATCCGTTACCGGGTTCGAAAGCTTTTTCGGGCCCACGGCATCAAGGCGACTCCCCACCAGCTTCGCCACTCCTTCGCCACCCATCTCCTGGAACACGGAGCGAGGATTTCCGACGTCAGCGAACTCCTGGGCCATTCCAGCATGGCCACGACCCAGATCTACACGAAGCTGGGCAGCGCCAAAAAGCTGGAAGAGTATGCCAAGGCCCACCCCTTGATGCAGGGGGAAGAGTGAGTGGTCGAATACCGGGGCCTTCAGCCTCCGGTCGCAGGTTCTCTTGATTCCCCGGTTTCCCGGTTTCTCGGTTTCCCGGTTACGATTTTGATCTCCTCTTCCAGCGTGACGCCGAAGCGCTCTTTGACCTTCCGCTTCGCCTCTTCGAGCAGGGCGATCGCCTCCCCGTAGGTTCCCCCGCCCCGGTTGACGAGGAAGTTGGCGTGGAGTTCGCTCCAGGCCATGCCCCCAAGTTGCCTGCCCTTGAGCCCCACCGCTTCGATGAGGCGGCCGGCGTAGTCGCCGGGCGGGTTCTTAAAGGCGCTGCCGGCGCTGGGCTCATGGGGTTGGTTGTTCCGCAGCTTCAGCAGTTCCCGCCGCAGGGCGTCGTCGTAGCCCCGGCGTAGGGGGAAGCGGGTGGCGGTGGCGACGCCGGGCAGGCGGGCGTAGCGGTAGCCGTGGGCGATGGAGGCGGCGGGGATCCACTCCTCCCCGATCCGGACGCTTTCGAGGAGGGGGAAGATCTCGTACTCCTTGACCCCCGCGTTCATCGCCAACATCCCTCCCAGGGTTCCGGGGAGTTTGGCGACGAACTCGAAACCCGCCAGGTCATGTTTTTTGGCGAAGCTGAGAATCTTCCCGGTGGGGGTCGCGGCCCCGATCTCCAGGGTCTCCCC
>CAZGGT010000055.1:0-2126 GCA_964525335.1 uncultured Nitratifractor sp.
TAGCTGTGGGTGCGGTTGACCGCCAGGCGTCCGTAGGCGGAATAGGCAAGCCCCCGCTTGACCCGGATCTCCTCCATGAGTCGGCTGCCGAATCCTCCGCTGCCCAGGATGAAGGCCGCCACCTTCCCCAGGACCCGCTTGCTGTTGTTGGCCTCCATCCGGTAGGGAGCGCCGAAGTAGATGTAGGCCTGGTCGGTCTCCTCGTAACTGACGGTCTCCCGCTCTTTGCCGTTGGCGTCGAAATGGGGAATGGGAGGGACGGTTCCGTGGCCCAGGGCCGAAGCCGCCTTGCGCACCGCCGCCTCCACCTCGGCAGGCTCGAACCGCCCGCCGATCACCACGATGAGATTCTCCAGGTGGAGATGCTCTTCGAGGTATTGTTCAACCTGCTCCAGCTTGAGCCCCCGGATGCTCTCGGGAGTCCCCAGGGCGGGATGGGCCAGAGGGGTCCCTTCGAAGAGGATGGAGCGCAACTTCGTGGCGGCGATGTAGTCGAAGTCGCTCTCTTTCTGCTTGAGCCGCCCCAGGGTCTCGGTGCGGACCTGCCCGAAGGCGTCGGGGGTGAGGTTGGGGTCCCGCAGCAGGTCGCCCAGGCGCTGCAGGCCGAAATCGAACTCGCTCTTGAGGGCCTCCAGGCTCAGGACGAAGGTCTCCCGGCCCGTATCGGCGTGGAGGCTCACCGCCCGGTTCTCCAGGGAGGTGGCGAAGGCCACGGCCCCCTCTTTGCGGGTCCCCTCCCCCAGCATCCGGGCGGAGAATTTGGCCAGGCCCGGCACCGGGTCGGCCAGGGAACCGCTGTCGCGGAAGATCAGCTCCATGGAGGCGAGCGGCAGGCGCTTCTCCTCCTCGAAAATCACGGGGATCTTGACCCCGTCGACCTCGACGTGCATCAGTGTGGCTGCCATCAGGTATCCTTGAAGGAGGAGAATCGGGAGAATTCTCCTCGGTGAAAAGTGAAAAGTGAAAGGTGAAAGGTTTCGGTGGGCTTTTCTCGCGAAAAGCCTGAATATCTTCATGTTCACGTGGCGAACGATTCCGGTGGGGCTCATGCGAAGCGCTCCAGGATCTCGTAGGCGGTGTTGCGTTTGGCGGGGATTTCGCCGATGTCCCGGATGAGGCGGATCATCTCCTCCTGGTTCATCCGGTTGCGGGTGCCTGCGGCGGAGACGACGTTCTCCTCCATCATGGTGCTCCCCAGGTCGTTGGCCCCCCAGAGCAGGGCCATCTGGCCGATGTAGCTCCCCTGGGTGACCCAGGAGCTCTGGATGTTGGGGACGTTGTCGAGGAAGAGGCGGGCGACGGCCAGGAGGCGGAGGTAGCGGTTGGCCGACTGCTTGCGGATCTCGGGGCGCTCGGCGGCGAGCTTGGTGTTCTGCCCCTGGAAGGACCACATGATAAAGGCCCGGAAGCCCCCCGTCTCGTCCTGGAGCTTCCGGATATGCTCGAAGTGCTCCACGATCTCCCGGTCGCTCTCCACGGTGCCGTACATCATGGTCGCCGTGGAGCGGATTCCCAGCCTATGGGCTTCCCGGTGAACCTCCAGCCAGGTGTCCTTGTCGAGTTTCTTGGGAGCGATGAGATCCCGGACCCGGTCCGAGAGGATCTCCGCCCCCGCCCCGGGGATGGAGGCGAGTCCCTTGGCGTGGAGGCGGCGGAGCACCTCGGCGATGGAGAGGTTGGAGCGGCGGGCGATGTAGTCGATCTCGATGGCGGAGAAGCCGTGGATGGTGATCTGGGGGTATTTGCGGTGGATGTGTTCCACCAGATCCTCGTACCACTCGATCTCCAGCTTGGGATGGACCCCGCCCTGAAAGAGGATCTGGGTCCCGCCGATGGCCAGGAGCTCCTCGATCTTTGCGTCGATCTCCTCGAAGCTCAGGATATAGGCATCCTCGTCCTTCTCGTGGCGGTAGAAGGCGCAGAAGTCGCAGTCGACCCAGCAGATGTTGGTGTAGTTGATGTTGCGGTCGACCACGAAGGTGGTGATCCCCTCGGGGTGGAGCTCCTTCTTGCGGGCGTAGGCCATCCGCCCCAGCTCCTTGAGGTCGGCATGCTTTATGAGATCGACGGCTTCGTTGACACTCATCCGTCGATCAGTGGGTAGTGGGTAGTGGGTAGTGGGTAGA
>CAZGGT010000056.1:0-1636 GCA_964525335.1 uncultured Nitratifractor sp.
ATACACCAATAACTACCGTCGCCGAATGGCGACGGTCGCCCCCATCCCCGCCCTCAATCCTTCGATCCCGTCCAGTTTGATCCGCACCACGAAGCGCTGGTCGAGTTTGGTGAATTCGCCGCTGGCGATGTCCCGGGGGACGAGGCTGAAGGTGGAGGCGGAGGTGGGGGCGATCGATTCGACTGTGCCGTGGTAGGTTTTATCCTTGATCGCGTCGACTTCGATCTCCACCGCGTTGCCGGGCCGGACGCCGTGGAGTTTTTTCTCCGAGAGAAGCACTTCGCAGTAGAGGGCTTTGGGGTCGGCGAGGGCGTAGATGGGCGAACCGCTCTCCACGACCCTCGGAGCGTCGGTGAACTTCTTGGCGATGACGCCGTCGAAGGGGGCGACGAGTCGGGTATAGGCGATCCGGTTCCGGACCGCCCGGAGGTTCTGCCGGGCTGCTTTGAGTTCCTGCTCCCTGGCGGCGATCCGCTTCTCCAATTCGGCGACCTGCCTGCGTTCGAGACGGGCGATGTCGTAGGCCTGCTCCGCCTGACGCTTCTGGCTCCCCAATGCCGCCAACTCCTGCTTCATGGCATCGATCTCGTCCCGCTGGGCGTCACGTTTCGTCACCACGTTTTCGTAATCGGAACGGGCAATGAGCCGCTTCGCCAGCATATTCCCGTATCGTTTCACATCCCGTTCCAGCTTCTCCAGACGGCTCCGGGCGGCATCGATCCGAAATGCCAGGGAAGCCATCCTCTTCCCCATGGCATCGATGTCGAGGGCGGAGATCCGTTCCCGACTCTTCAGGGTTTTCTCCAGACGGCTCCGTTTCAGGCGCAATGCCGCCAAATCGTCATTCAGTGCTGCGATCGTATGGCGAATCTTCTCCTCCGTCACCCGGAAATCCTTCGGATCGATCCGTCCCAGCAGTTCCCCTTTTTTCACCGGAGCGTTCTCCTCCTTCGTCAGCTCCACCACCTTTCCGTCCACCTTGAAGGAGAGGATCGCCAGCCGGTCGCTTTTGATGAACGCCGCGTCGCTAACGGCGTTGACCTTCCGATAATGGAGGTAGTCGTATCCCATCCAGGCGAAGAGCAGCAAGAGGGCGAGGATGACGAAGGTACCGATCCGTTTGGCCATGGGGTGTCCTGAGTGTGAATTTGATTCACGAATATGGTATCTCATTCGAAATTAAGAACTTCTGATATAGAATCCAGGGTATGAAGGAAGCGAACTCCCCCATCGAGACGACTCGGCAACAGACGGTCAAAGAGGCGATGCGCCGCAAGGTGCTGGAGGCCAAACGGGAACTGATCCTGGAGGAGGTCTCCCGCATCTTCGAATCCGAAGGATTCAGCGACGTCCGGATCCAGGAGATCGCCCGGCGGCTGGGGATGTCGGTCGGGGCCCTCTACAAGCTCTTCGACTCCAAAGAGGCCCTTTATTACGCCTACATCGACTACCAGATCCGCCGCTTCTACGAGGCGCTGCTCGCCGGATGTCCCGCCCCCCGCGACCCGGAACGCTGCCTCCTGCGCTACATCCGCATGAAGCTGGAGACCTTCCGGACCAAACGCAAGGCGATCGAGGACCCGGTGGTGGGGGATCCCCTCTTCTTCCTCAAGATGAGCGGCCGCCAGCGGGACCC
>CAZGGT010000057.1:0-2256 GCA_964525335.1 uncultured Nitratifractor sp.
CATCCCATCGTCGTCGGCATCGACGCCATCGACGGGATGGTGGCGGTGGAGGGGTGGGCCGAGACCTCCGACATGCCCGCCACGGAGCTGGCCCGGGCCTTCGCCGACTGCGGGGTGCAGGCGATCATCTGCACCGACGTGGGACGCGACGGGATGATGACGGGAATCAACATCGACTTCACCCTGGCCATCAAGGAAGCCAGCGGCCTGGAGACCATCGCCAGCGGCGGCCTGCGGGACATCGAGGATATCCGGCGTCTCATCGAGGCGGGAATCGACGGCACCATCGTCGGCAAAGCCTTTTACGAGGGGACCCTGGACCTGGAAGAGGCCTTCCGCCTGGCCCGGGGAGCAACGGTCCGATGAAAACCACCTACCACGAAATCCGCTTCCGCACCGACGCCCCCTTCGTCGACCTCCTGGCCGACTTCGTCGCCTCCTCGGGAGGCGAAGCGGTGGAATACGGAGCCGACGAGGTGATCCTGCGGACCGAGGAGGAGCCCGCCGAGCTGATCCGGGCCGTCGAAGCCCTGGCGGCCGAGGCGGAGATCCCCCTGGAGCTCCGACAGGAGGAGAAAGAGAACCGGGACTGGATCAAAGCCTACCAGGAGTCGGTCCGGCCCATCGAGGCGGGCCCCTTCTACATCCACCCCGAATGGTACGAACCCAAAGAGGGCGCCATCAACATCCTCATCAACCCCGCCCTCGCCTTCGGCTCCGGCCACCACGCCACCACCCACAGCTGCCTGGAGGCGATCGGGAAGTACGTCGAAAAGGGGCAGCGGCTCCTGGATGTCGGCTGCGGCAGCGGCATCCTCGCCCTGGCCGCCCGAAAACTTGGAGCCGAGGTGGAGCTCTGCGATACCGACCCCCTGGCGGTCCAAAGCGCCCGGGAGAATTTCGGGCTCAACGGAGAAAGCTTCGCCGCCCTCTGGGAGGGGTCCGCCCACAAGAGCGACCGACGCTACGACGTGGTCGTGGCCAACATCATCGCCGACGTCCTCAAGGCCATCGCCCCCCAACTCAAGGCGAGAATGGAAAAAGATTCTCTCCTGATTCTTTCAGGGATTTTGGACAAAAAAGAGGCTATCGTTACACCCGCTTTCAGCGATTTGGAGCTGTTGGAGCGCAAACGGAAGGACGAGTGGGTCACCCTCGTCTATACCAGGAAAAATCGATAACAAAGGATCTCTATGGCTACCCCGCCCAACAACGATAACAAGAACAACAAAAATTTTTTCAACGACAACCCGCTGCTGGCATTCGCCCTCTTCTCCATCGTCATCATCCTGGTCTTCAAACTTCTCATCGGCGATCAGACCGGTGGCCTCAACCAGCTGATGAACCAGCAACGGGGCATCGCCATCACCAAGAAGGTCGACTACTCCGAGGTGAAAAAGCTGGTCAAAGAGGGTCGGATCCAGAAGGTGAAGATCACCCCCACCGTCATCGAAGCCCTCGGCAAGGAGGGGGACCACGCCGTCCGCTACATCGCCGAGAAGATCCCCGCCAACGACCCCACCTTCATCAAGCTGCTCGATGAAAAGAACGTCGACTACAGCGGCGTCATGGGCAACGGCTTCGTCAGCGAGATGATCAGCATGCTCCTGCCGATCCTCATCTTCTTCGCCATCTGGATCTTCCTGGCCAAGCGGATGAGCAAGGGGATGGGCGGCGGCATCCTGGGCGTCGGCAAGGCCGGCAAGCTCATCAACAGCGAAAAGCCCAACGTCAAGTTCGACGACGTGGCCGGAGTGGATGAGGCCAAGGAGGAGGTCAAGGAGATCGTCGACTTCCTCAAATACCCCGAACGCTACATCGCCCTGGGGGCCAAGATCCCCAAAGGGGTCCTGCTGGTGGGCCCTCCGGGAACCGGAAAGACCCTCCTGGCCAAGGCGGTCGCGGGCGAAGCGAGCGTCCCCTTCTTCTCCGTCAGCGGATCGAGCTTCATCGAAATGTTCGTGGGTGTCGGCGCCAGCCGGGTCCGGGACCTCTTCGAGCAGGCCAAGAAGGAGTCCCCCTCCATCATCTTCATCGACGAGATCGACGCCATCGGCAAGAGCCGGACCGCCGGCGGCCCGATGGGGGGCAACGACGAGCGGGAGCAGACGCTCAACCAGCTCCTGGCGGAGATGGACGGCTTCGGCTCTGACACCCCCGTTATCGTCCTGGCGGCCACCAACCGCCCCGAAGTCCTCGACCCCGCCCTCCTGCGGGCCGGCCGCTTCGACCGGCAGGTCCTGGTGGACAAGCCCG
>CAZGGT010000058.1:0-4450 GCA_964525335.1 uncultured Nitratifractor sp.
GAAAACCACCAGGGAGCGGCGGGCCCCTTTGCAGACCGCTTTGGTGTGGTAGAGCATCTGCTCCATCGTCGCGCCCAGGGTGTCGGGCTCGGCATAGAAACTCATGGTGAGGCTGTCCCCCACCAGGATCATCTCCACCTCTCCGTCGAAGATCCCGGCGAAGAGGGCGTCGTAGGCGGTGATCATGGTAATCGGCTCAACCCCTTTCATCTTCCGGATCGACCGGACGTTCATCTTGCGCTCGAAGGCCTGGCTCTGCATGCTCATGGGGACGTTCCTCCCTTCGGATTCTACGGCGATTTTATCCAAAATCTGTATAATATCTTCAATTTTCGCCAAGGAAGCTCCGTGAAACAGCTCGTCGCCTACATTACCACCGGCTTTCCCGACAAAGCCTTCACCGTCGACTGCGCCCTGGCCCTGGCCGAGGCGGGGGTCGACACCCTGGAGCTGGGGATCCCCTTCTCCGATCCCGTCGCCGACGGCCCCGTGATCGAGAGCGCCAACCTCAAGGCGCTGCAGGCGGGCTTCCGCCTCGCCGACCTCTTCGAGGTCTCCCGGCAGATCGCCCCGACACTCGACACCCTCTGGATGGGCTACTTCAACCCCTTCTACCACAAAGGGATGGATGCCTTTATCGCCGAAGCCAAAAGCACCGGAGTCAAAGGGTTCATCATCCCCGACCTCCCCTTCGAGGAGGCGCAGCCCTACAAGCCCGCCGTCGAGTCGGCGGGGCTGGACCTCATCGACTTCATCGCCCCCACCGACACTCCCGAGCGGATCGCCATGATCGCCCGGGAGGCCCGCCGCTTCCTCTACCTGGTCGCCTACGCCGGCATCACCGGCAGCGGCCGGAGTGAAGAGCTCGCCCCCATCGTGGAGCGGATCCGCGAACACACCGAAACCCCGGTTTACGTCGGCTTCGGCGTCACGCCCGAGACGGCGAAGGAGAAGGCCCGGGGCGTCGACGGCGTCATCGTCGGCTCCGCCTTCGTCAAAGTCCTCCTGGACGAAGACCTGGGCCAAAGCGAAAAGATCGGGAAAGTGGCCGAAATGGCCCGGATCATCAAAGAGAAAATCAACGAATGATGTCACGAAGCGAGAGCTTCGTGACAGTCGATGGTCAACAGTCGTTAGTCGTTAGCACATAGTGGGGTCGCTGGCGGTGACGATTCCCTAAAAAAGGCGTTGCAAAGCAACGCAAACCAAAACTTTTCACTCTTCACTTTTCACTTTTCACTTTCCGACCTCAGGTCGGAACCGCTTTTCACTCTTCACTTTTCGTTCTTCACTTCTTCCGAAATCGCAAAAGCGATTAGAAGATCATCCCGTCCACCGGCGACGACGCCGTGGCGAAGGGTCGCTTGGGGATCCGCCCCGCCTTGTAGCTCATGCGCCCGGCGATGACGGCGTGTTTCATCGCCTCGGCCATGAGGATGGGGTTCTCCGCCTGGGCGATGGCGGTGTTGGTCAGGACCCCGTCGGCCCCCAGCTCCATGGCCGCCGCCGCGTCGCTGGCGCAGCCGATTCCCGCGTCGACGATCACCGGCACGCTCACCGCCTCCTTGATGAAGACCACGTTGAAGCGGTTCTGGATCCCCAGGCCCGAGCCGATGGGAGCCGCCAGGGGCATGACGGCGTGGGCACCCGCCTCCTCCAGCCGCTTGGCGACGATGGGGTCATCGTTGGTGTAGGCCATGATCGTAAAGCCGTCTTTCGCCAGCACTTCGCAGGCCTTGATGGTCTCGATAACGTCGGGGTAGAGGGTCTTGGCGGTGTCGCCGATCACCTCCAGCTTGATCAGGTCGATTCCCGTCGCCTCCCGGGTGAGGCGGAAGAGGGTGATCGCCTCCTCGGCGGTGGTGCACCCGGCGCTGTTGGGGAGGAACTTCACG
The DNA here is from genome assembly GCA_964525335.1 of uncultured Nitratifractor sp. GTDB lineage: Bacteria > Campylobacterota > Campylobacteria > Campylobacterales > Sulfurovaceae > Nitratifractor. The sequence continues at coordinate 1,896 of CAZGGT010000058.1, forward strand.
TCGGTGTCTTCGAAGTAGTCCATTAGGTTCTCTTCGTCGGGGTTGGTGATGTTGACCCTCCGCACGGCGACGGTGATCATCTCGCTCCCGCTGGCCAAGGTGGCGTCCCGGGTGGTCTGAAAGTCGGGATATTTCCCGCTTCCGACGATCAGCCGGCTGGTGAATTCATAGTTTCCGATCTTCAGAATATCGCTCATGGTGTTTCCTTGCTCTGGATTTTTTCCGTGGATACGGGGTTATATCACAGCCATCTTGAGAAAGATCTAAATCTCCCCGCGGCTAAACGTTTCCTAAAAGGATCGTTCCCGATCCTGCCGCTTCCTTCTCCCCGGAAGCTTCCGACGCAAGACGAGTACTCCGAGCACCACGCCTCCCAGAAGCAGCAACAGATGCCAGACCCGTTCCATCTCCCCGAAGAGCGCTTCGGCGCCGCTGCCGAGCAGGTAGCCCAACCCGATGCCCAGAAGACTCCAGAGGGTATCGCCCAGGAGATCGAAGAGGAGGAAGCGCCGGTGGGGATAGGCGTAAGCCCCAAGGGCCAGGGGAAAGAGGATCGCCCCGCTGTAGACGAAACGCTGCCCGAAGGCGAACCAGTTTCCCCGCCGGCGGATCGCATCTTCCAGACGCCGCACCCGCTCCCCCAGCCGGGGGAAACGGGCGAAGAGCCAGGGACCGGCCCGGCGTCCCAGCAGATACCAGAACTGGTCCCCCAGCACCGCTCCCGCGATCGCCACGGGCACCGCCCAGCCCAGCGGAAGCATCCCCAGGTAGCAGAGGATCCCCGTGGCGAGAATCATCATCGTCCCCTCCACCATCATCCCGAAAAAGACCACCCAGAGCCCGTACTGCTCGACGAAGGGGATGATCTCGTGGAGAAAATGATCCATTCCGGCTCCTTTAGAGGGTGCCCCAGAGGCCTTTGACGCCGCTGACGATGAACTGGGCGGCGATGGCCCCCACCACCAGCCCCATGATCCGGGTGAGGATCTTCATCCCCGTAACTCCCAGGGCCCGGTTGATGCTGCCGGCGTAGCGCAATACCAGGTAGGTGGTCAGGGAGGCGACGACGATGGCGACGCTCACCAGGGCGAAACTGATGGGCCGGGAGAAGCTTTCGAGGTGGTTGTTGTTGAGGACGATGATGGTGGCGATCACTCCGGGGCCGAAGAGGATGGGAATCCCCAGGGGAACGATGGAGATATCCTCCTTCTCCTGGGCTTCATCGTGCTCTTCGGGGGTATGCCGCGCCTTGGCTCCATGGCCATAGGCCATGTTGATGGCGATCATCATCAGGATGATCCCGCCGATCACCTTGAGGGAGAGGACGTTGATGCCGAAGAGCCGAAAGATGAACTCCCCTGTGTAGAGGGTGATCAAGGAGGCGACGAGGACCGTCAGAGAAGCTTTGAAGGCCACGGGCCGGATCGTCGCCGGGGTCGGCGGAGCGATCATGGAGACCATGATGCTCGCCGCGGCGACGGGGTTGATGATGGTGATGAGGGCGATGATGTCGTGGGCGAGTATGGAGGGATAGATGGGCATGGAGTTCCTTGCTTGACGATTTTTTTGGAATTATATCCTATTTTATCATCAGTCAAGCCTCCGGAAGCCCCAGCTCCTGCCGGATTCCCTCCGCCAGGGCCTCCTTTTCGATGCGGCGGATCGCTTCGTCGTACTCTTCGAAGCTCTCGAAGCCCTCCTTCTCCAGCTCGTACTGCACGATCACTTCCCCGCCGTCGAGTTCGCTGGTGACCCGGTGGACGCTGACGCCCCCTTCGGGATGCTCGTCCTCCCAGCTCCGCTCGATGGCCCGCAGCCCCTTATGGCGGGGCAGGAGGGAGGGGTGGAGGTTGAGGGCCCGGATCCGTTCGGTGAAAACCGGCGAGAGGATCCGCATGTAGCCCGCCAGGACCGTCAGGTCGGGACGGTAGGCTTCGATCCGCTCCACCAGCTCCCGGTCAAAGGCCTCCCGGCTTTCATATTCCCGAGGATCCAGCACCTCCACCGGCACGCCGTAGCGCCGGGCGACGGCGATCCCCCCGGCTTCGGGATTGTTGGTGAGGGCCGCGACGACCTCCAGCTCTTTGCCGTGGAGATGCTTCAGGATGTACTCCAGGTTGCTGCCGGCACCGCTGAAGAGGACGACGATCTTTTTCATGCCGCGCCTCCGGCATGAAAAAGGGTGAATGGTGAATGGTGAATGGTGAATGGTTTCGGTTGGGCTTTCTCTGAAAGCCCTTTCGCTTTGGAATTTTTCATAAACGCCATTCTATCTTTCTTTGTCGAAAATAAAAGCGTTGCATTGCAACGCCATCCAAAACCTTTCACCATTTCACCTTTAACCTTTAACCCTGTTGAAGTCGCCCCAGCGACTCCAACAGATCCGTCGGCAGCATCCCGTAGTCGGCTCCTTCCCAGCTTCGCGCCGCCAGGGCCAGGGCCAGGCTTCCCTGGATAGTGGCGTCGAGGGCTTCGTAGCCCTGGGCCAGGAGGGCGACGATGAGGCCGCTGAGCACGTCGCCGCTGCCCCCCTTGGCCAGGGCGGGGGTCCCCAG